>JAGGYP010000100.1 GCA_021162485.1 Thermoplasmata archaeon | reverse complement strand
TGCCAAGATTTTTAATTGTGTAAAGAGTATCCCAGTAACAATACTTAAACTTCCTTATCAACTTACCATTTCTGGTGATTTTTATCCCCCTCTCAAACTCTGCTGAATCCACTGGCTCATATTCAATATATGGCTTCACATGTATCTTACTCTCTATCAATGCAAGTCTCTTAACCTCTGATTCTTTAAACTCTTCCCTCTGTATATCCTCCTGCTTATACCATCTACCCTTATCCCTGTAATATAAATGTCCATCCCACCCTACCCTGAATCTCTTTATATCTATCCTGTCCTTACCCATTATCCCGGGTATCCCCTTCTTTATCCTGTGTGATGAAAGCACCCAGCACCAGATGTATTTCTTCCATACCCTGTCCCATCCATACCTCATTACCTCCCAGTAACCATCCATACCCACATACACCCAGTATCTCCTTAAACTATCCTCACCTAAATACTTCACCTCCTTTAATGGCTTCTTGTAATAACTCTTCCATCTCCCCATTAAACTATCTCCCTTATATATCCTGAATCCTGTCTCCTTTATCTTCTTTGGAGGAACATAACTGTATCCTTTAACCCTAAACCCTCCTGTTGACACTGGCTCTGGTGGGGGTAAATTCCACTTCCCTTTACTCTTATAATAAACATTACTTTCTCCATCCACCCTTAATTTTTCTATATTTAACTTCAATGTATCTATCACATGAGGTAGATAATGTATGCGGGAGTATTTGTAAATTGTAAATTTGTTCTCTTTCATCACACCAACATATGCATTTCCATTATAATCAATAAATAACTCAGAGTACGTGCACCCAACATCATTACCTGTATCTATTCTTCCTAACTTATTACCATTGATGTCATAGGTAAAAAAACCATAAATTATTCTTTCCCTATATTTTCTATACAATACACCAATAATGGAATCCCTCCCTTTATATGTAATTTTTCCAGAGTGCCATAAATCATATACTTTGTCAACCTCCTTATTAAATTGTTCCTCTGCTTTCCACAAATCCCTTTTCTCAAAAGAAACAATACACCAGATATACTGATTACCCCATCTATCAGCATTATTTTCTTTTATTAATTCTTCCCTCTCATATCTATCAATCCCTTCTAATGTTACCATCTTCTTCCTCATGCCATCCTCAGAAATAACAATTATACGGTTGTTCTCCACTTTCTCATGGACCCTTCCTGAATAATCCATCCACATTCCCTTCTGAACCGTCATCATTGCTCCAGATGTATTGAACACCTTAATCCTTTCACCATTGCCTATCCAGAGTGAACCATTTTCAGTTATTCCATAACCACGTATCTCGCCGACATTTCCGAAAAATGTATCTCTTACAAAAACACTCTTTGATTTTCTCATAGGGTTATATTGCTCTATTCTCCCACTCATAAGAATATAAACCATACCTTTATCTTCTCCAAAGACCCCCAATGACCTCTCATGAAGACAAATAATATTAAAATTACTATCCTGAACTACATCTATCCTAAACATGGCTCTATCGTTCAGAAATAACACCCCTTCTTTATTTACATAAAAATCTGGTATAAACATCACTTCCGTTTTAGACCCATCCTCATAATCAGCTCCAGTTAACAGAATTCCCACCTTCCACTTCACCATCCTATCAGAACTATCAGGATAAAAAAATTCCTTTATTTCAAACATATAAAACTCCTCTTTCTCTGAATATTCCACACAATAAAATACCAGGCTCAACAGAATAAAAAGTATTATTACTTTCCTCATCTTTCACCTCCTCATGGCCATATACAAAATCTGTAAATTGAGTAATCACTCTTAAATATCTCTTTTATCTCTCTGTCTTTCGTCACTTTACGGGTAAACACTTCACCTCTGCTAAAAACACCATCCGCATGAATTAATAAACTGCTTTTAGGATACTTTCTATTTGGAATATAAACAATACCAATATGCCTATCATAAGAATATCTTGCCACAATGTCCCCACGACTTATTAAACTCCATTTATTATACGGGAGTTTTCTACATCCCTTTCTGACGATACTCTCTATCCCCTGTTTCCCCTGTACACTATTACCAAGTGAGTCATCATTATATAACTTCCACACAAACCTGTATGGATTATATCCTGAACCCATCAGACCAACTATCTTCTCGTACCCATAATTTAAAACCTCCTGAACAAATCCATTACAGTCTACTCCCGCCCAATCCCCCGGATAAAACTCGGATTCCCTGTATAACCTCTTTGTTGTATCTTCAGGATCCTTTATCTTCAACAATAACTTATATTCAATTGTATCTCTATCTGGCCTATACTCTCTATTCCATATCATATATTCCCTGCTGTGCTCCCCAACCTGATTCGGATACCCATACTCAAGCCAGTCCCTTATCCCATTATAGTTCCTGTGACTCCTTATCTTTACTCTGAACCGCTCAGGAGTATCGCATCCTCCATATGAATAAGCCACTACCTTTTGAACTCCTGAATTCCTTATATGATTTACATAACTCGCTCTCTCTGGTTTCACTATTATGCTATCTGGAACAACAGAATCTTTATATGTCGTATCAACATTCCCTATACTATCCACTATTATGCTATCTATAACCAACAATGTATCCCATGTAACCACTGTTGTATCTGTATACACTATCAATGACCCTGCATTTATCTCTATATGCCCTTTCTTCCTGTAGGGCCTTATAAATAATCCATCATACCCTCTCCTGCCTACCCATGTAACATTATGCGTCGTATCAAGATAATCCTCTCCCCTCTTCATCATTGAATCTATAAACACCTCCACATAATTCTGATATAACTCTAACAATCCATCCCTCGCTATATTTGTTGTATCCTCAAGCACAACCCGCCTCGGATGATATATATACTTATCCCCCACAAGTAATCCCTTATCCACTACCTTGTCCCGCCACTCCTTGTAACTGAAATTATTCTCATATTGCTCACGCAACTTTATGATTACATCTGACCACCTCCACCCAATCCATTCAAAACTGCTCCTCAATACCTCTATTGCTCCCTCTGTATGGAAACCATATATACCATCCTCTTCCAGAAACTCATAATCTACACTATTACCATCCTTATCATATAAAAAGAACTTCCTGCTCACCACCTGATTCAATAACTCCTGAACATAGTCAAACTTCCTGTTCCCCCACTCCTTAACAGTATCCTCACTCTTGCTCTCTACACCCTCATCATACACATACACAGCCCTTCCTTCAAGAACATCCTTTATCCTGATGTTGGAATTGTCCCTCACATATAAACCTCCCACCGTATGCCTCTCCTTCCCCCTTATCTCTCCCCTCACTATTATACTCGTCGTATCCCCTGGACTTAAACTCATACCATCAAACACTGCTACCGCATATCCATTGCTATCTGTCTCCACCTCCAAAGGTTCTATTGAACTATTCATATTCGTCGTACGAAATTGTAACAATACACCCCTCAATGGCTCCCCCAATAAACGACTTACCAGTGCCTTCACTCTCCTCCTGCCCAATGACCTGAAATAACTCGTCCTACGAAAATCAAGGTTTATTACACCTACATTTAAAAACTCTACATACATCTTACTCACCCATTCAAGTGTGCATAAAAACCCAGGAAGGGATGGAAACATACTCATCAAAAACAATGGACCAAGACTCATTATATATGCACATACATTATCCTGCATAAGAAGGTTTATATTCGGATCA
>JAGGYP010000011.1 GCA_021162485.1 Thermoplasmata archaeon | reverse complement strand
TGGAGAGATTGAAGAGATATCAAAAATTGTTAAAGAAATCATGCCAGATGAAGTACATTTGAATACCCCTACAAGACCTCCATGGAAAAAACCTGTTGAGAAAGGAAAATTAATCTCCCTTAAAGAATTCTTTTATCCATTAAAAGTTAGGACTCCGTATGACTGAGAGAGTGTTATAATAAAGAGAGCAAATTTGGTTCAGGAAATACTTATATTTATTACTTTAAACTTCCTTAATTATCCCCCATTTCCATGCAGAGGGATTTTTATCCTTATGATAAGGACGTTATGTTAGAGATTTATCCTTCTAATGAGGATAAATTTGTTAAGAATACTTCTCTTTTATGATTTTATACGCTTCTCTAAATGGAACTCCATTCTTTACAAGTTTGTAAACTTGTTCTGTGGCAAAAAGTTCACCTGTTAAAAGCTCTTTTGCTCTTTCCTTGTTAACCTTAAGTTTTTTTACAACCTTTGAAATTACACTAAGGGTTTCCTTTACTGTATCAAACCCCTCAAATACTATCTCTTTTGTCTCCTGAAGATCTCTATGATAACCAGAAATTAAATTCAAAGGTACCATTTTAACTCTCATTTCAAGAGAAAGAATCTTTGAATACTTGCTTCTTGCAATCTCAAAAACATCCGGATTCTTTTTGTGTGGCATTATTGAACTTCCTGTGGTAAATTCCTCTGGAATCTTAAATATTCCCATATCCCCCATGGAAAAAAAGATGATGTCCGAAGATAACTTATTCACATCATACATGATCATTGAGAGTGCAGAAAGAATTTCTCCTTCAAACTTTCCTCTTGAATTTTGAACATACATTGGATTCCTCTGCACCCTTTTAAACCCAAGAAGCTTTTTTGTGTAGTTTCTGTCTATTTTTAAGACTGGAATCCCGTATCCTGCACCTGTTCCAAGGGGAGATTGGTCAATGAGATTGAAGGTGCTTTTAAGTATTTTTAAATCGTCCCTTAGAGCTTCAATGAAGGATTCTCCCCAAAGCTTTATGCTTGAAACCATGGCCTTTCTTGTATGAGTAAAACCGGGGATTTTAACTTTTTTGTATCTTTCTACAAAATCTTTTATGGATGCTATAAGGGAATTAACAAGTTTTTCAATCTCCTTTAGCTCATCTTTATAGTAAAGTCTTAAAGCACATAAAACCTGATCATTTCTTGATCTTCCCGTATGAATCTTTTTCCCCACATCTCCAAGTTTTTGAACAAGAAAATTCTCAATTTTAGTGTGAGAGTCCTCATCCTGAATTTCTATCTTAAATTTCCCTTCCTTATCAAGTTCCATTATCTCCTTTAGCACTTTAACTATACCCAAAAGTTCATCTTCTGAGAGAACACTAATTCTATTCAGCATCTTTGCATGAGCAATGGAGCAGAGACAATCATATTTAACCAGTCTTTGATCAAGAATGTAATCTTTCCCAACTGTAAATTTGATAACATGGGGATCGGGTTTAGTTTTCTTTTCCCAGAGCTTTCCCATACAGTCTCTTCCTCCACGCATAGGGATTTCTCTTCCTCAAAACCACCGCATGAGCTTTGAGTCTTATGGAGTTTATGTTTATAAATCCCTTTGAATCAGTTGGGGTGAATCCACCCTCTATGTCCATACTTGATAGATCTCTGTTGTATAGAGAGGTGGGGGATTCTCTTCCAATAGGAATAACATTACCTTTGTATATGGAAAGCACCACTTTTCCATCAATGGCTTCCTGACTCTTCTCTATGGCAGAGAAAATGAAATCCATCTCAGGAGAAAACCAGAGTCCATTATAAATATACTCTGAAAATTTTGGAACAAGCATATCTCTTAAATGCATAACTTCCTTATCCATGGCGAGTCCCTCAAGGTCTCTATGAGCAATCCAGAGAATTGTTGCACCCGGAGTTTCATATATTCCCCTTGACTTTATCCCTATAAATCTATTCTCCACCATATCAACCCTTCCAACACCATTTTTACTTCCAATCTCGTTCAAATAGAGGAAAAGTTCAAGGGGATCTTCTTTGAGAGTTCCATCCTCTGGATTAACAACTTTTATGGGAATACCATCTTTAAAATAAATTTCAATTATAGTTTCTTTATCTGGTGCGTCTTTTGGGTTTTTGGTTCTTGTAAAAATATATTCCTCTGGTCTATACATGGGATCCTCAATCACTCCTGCCTCATGACTTATATGCATGAGATTCTCATCCTCGCTGAAAGGTCTTTCCTTTGTTGCTTTGACATAAATCCCATTCCTCTTTGCATACTCAATCAAATCACTTCTTCCTTCAAATTCAGATAAAAACTCTTCATCCTTCCAGGGCGAAATTACCTTTATCTCGGGGTTTAAGGCATAATAAGTGAGTTCAAACCTCACCTGATCGTTTCCCTTGGCTGTTGCTCCATGAGAAACATACTCTGCTCCTTCTCTCTCTGCAATCTCTATCTGTTTTTGAGCAAGAAGTGGCCTTGATAGAGCGGTACCCAGAAGGTATCCTCCTTCATAAATCGCATTTCCCATGAGAGCTGGGAATATAAATTCAACAACGAATCTCTTTCTTAAATCCTCAACATAAACCTTGCTTGCGCCACTTTTTAATGCCTTATCCTTTATAGCATCGAAATCCTCATTCTGTCCAACATTTCCCACAAATGCTATAACCTCATAACCTTTCTGGGAAAGCCAGTGAAGTATAATAGATGTATCAAGTCCCCCACTGTACGCAAGAACTACCTTTTTGTTCATGATAACTCCTTTAAAACACCTGATATTACCTCAACTCCTTTATCTATCTCTCCTTTATTAATTATTAAAGGAGGAAGTAATCTTATTGTATCTTCCCCTGATGTTCCAACAATAACTCCTCTATCCAAAATTTTCTCTGCAATCTCTCTCGGTTTAAATTCATCAATGTATATTCCAACCATCAAGCCCATTCCCCCGATACCTTTAACAAATGGTATTCCCTTGAGTTTCTCGGTAAGCTTCATTTTAAGATACTCGCCCTTAATATTTACCTCTGACAGAAACTCCTTCCTTGATATAAATTCGAGGACTGAGAGAGAGATTTTTGCAATGAGAGGGTTTCCTCCAAAGGTGCACCCATGGGAGCCATAATCCATAACCTCCGCCACCTTTTCTCTTGTAAGGACAGCGCCCATGGGAAGTCCACCTCCAAGAGCTTTTGCCATTGTTACAATGTCTGGTTTTATATCAAAGTGCATGAAACTTAGGAACTTTCCTGTTCTCCCCATACCTGTTTGAACCTCATCAATGACAAGTAAAACATCTTTCTCCTTAGTGAATTCTCTCACGAATGAAATGTAGTCTCTGTCAATAAGTCTCATTCCTCCCTCACCTTGAATGGTTTCCAGAAAAACACCGGCAGTTTCTGATGTGAAAGCATCCAAAAACGCATTTCTGTCATTTAGCGGAACAAATTTTACACCATTCAAGAGCGGTTTAAACCCCCTATGATATTTTTCTCTCCCTGTAATTGAAAGAGAACCCATGGTTCTCCCGTGGAAACTATTCTTTAAGGCAATAATTTCAAACTTTCCTTTAGATGAGCCATACCTTCTAACCATTTTTATGGCAAGCTCATTTGACTCTGTGCCACTATTTGTGAAAAATATTTTCGGTAAGCCAGAAACTTCTGAAAGTTTCTTTAATAGGTGAGCAAGTTCCTCTGTATAGAATAGATTTGATACGTGAAGAAGCTTCCCTATCCCCTCTCTCAGAACTGAGATAACTATCTCGTGATTATAACCAAGGGCGTTAACTCCAATACCTGAAAGGAAATCTATATATTCTCTTCCTCTATCATCAAAGAGTTTTACCCCCTTTCCCTCCTTTAATATTAGATTAAACCTTTTATAAACATTTAGATGATGCTTCTCTGTAACTTCTTTTACATCCATATCTCACCTCTTACGTGGTGTATCTTGAATTTATTACAACATACTCCTCTGTTAAATCAGAGGTTAGAAACTCCACTTCTTTATCCCCATCT
>JAGGYP010000058.1 GCA_021162485.1 Thermoplasmata archaeon | reverse complement strand
TCTTTGACTTTAGTCCCGACAGGAACAATAACTTTATCCCAGACATCTTTTAAGATATCGTAGAGGTAGCTTACCGCAGATTTGAAACCCGCCGCTATCGATTGCGGTAAAGCGGATAGGGCCTTTGTGATCGTCTCGAGCTTTCCGCTTATGAACTCAGTTAAGCTATGCCACGCGCTTTCAGTTGCAGAATGAAGCTTTTCGATCATACCAGCGAGGAAGTCGCGCATTGCCTCAATGACTGTCCGATAAAGCCCAAAGTATAGTTTCATGCTCTCGTACATCTTCCCAACGACAAGCGACGCCGCTTTTTGAACCCACTCCCAAACTACGCTCAAAGCCTCTCTCACTTTGGTATAGATTGTGCTCCCGATGTTCTTTAACCAGTTCCAAGCCGTTTTCAAGTAATACATGATTGTTTGAGTGACCGCGAAGTAGATGTTTTTAGCCGTGTTGTAGAGAGATCTCACCCACTCCAATATTGAGTTTACCACGCTCTTAATCGACTTCCAAACCCAAGAAGCCGCGTCAATGATTTTTTCAAAACCAGGCCTTATAACGTTCTCCCAGAACCAGCTGAAAATGCTCCTAACTTCATCGACAACCCAATTTGCGACCTGGCCGATCGGGTCAGTCCAGCCGTGGATCTCTGTGATGTGGCCGGCCCAGTAGGCCTGGAGCTCGTTTCTGAGATAGTACTCGGGCCGTGGGTCCTTGACAAAAAAGTTCTCTTTATACTGCTCATACCAGATTTTGAACTGAACATAAGCGACCTTCTGATGGGCCTCTGCAGGTGAAAGGTGGCTTAAATCGGTCATTTGTATCGGCGTAGCACATCACCCCGCTTAAAATTTTTTAGAAAAATGAAAACTCTAAATCGTTATTTCCCTTCCGATCATCGCTTTTCTAAAGCCCTCCTCCTTTCTGATGTACTCTGTTATGATTGCGAACTGCTCGTCCTCGGTTTTGCCCTCCAAAAACTCCCATGGGATCGTCACGACCCTAGTTCTTCCATTTGCGTCCTGATATGTCACCACGGTGTCATACTTGCCGATTCGGCCCTCCTCTGCAGAAGGTATTTTTACAACATCTATAATTTTCAACCTCAAAGCCGGAACTTCAGCCATGCTATCACCTCCATTTTCACTATATATTTGCGCTTTTGATATATATAGTTTACCTTAATCTACGTATAAACCAAACCTTATCTCCTTTGCGCGTTTTAGCTAACTCTTCATATCCAGCCTTCTTGTAGAGGCCGCCGCTGTGCCGTGGGAGCGTTAATGTTATAATGGCCTCGTTGCCACCCTTTTTTAACCAAGCTTCTAAGGCCTTCAACGCTTCAACGGCAACGTCTCCATGCTTTTCCTTGGCCGTCGGGACAGTTAAAATTCTCCTTACAAACCATGTTTCCTCCCAGTCGAGCTTGTACATCCTCGATAGATTGAAGTTGTTGATCTTGTGAAGCATTATTAAAACACACCAATCGTCCCCGATTTTGTAAACAAGGTCTCTTTTGCCACGCATCATTGGAGCTATTACGTAGCCCTGTGGGTGGAATAAGTTCATCAACTCCTTGAATTTCCGGCGCTCTTTCGGCGTTTCAACAACATACAGGCCTCCGCGGCCGTGCTCGATCAGCAACTTCACCACACATCACCTCACATGATAATATGACTTTAACCTTTATATGCATTACCCTATTATATATATTAGGAATATAGGGAAATCACAGATTTTGTACACATGTTCAGCTCTTCTGAGATAACATGCGTATAAAATATACACGCGTTCAAAATTCCATATTTCCCAATATTCCTAATATATATAATAGGGTAATGTCACCGGGCCCGCATATATGAGAATAATACCATACATACATAGCTGGACAATTGTGAGGGTGGGGGGGTATCACTGAGAGGCTACTTATTGTATCATAGTGTATCGTAGCGTATCATGGGGCCTATGATACAATAAACCAACGAAGGCAGGAGAGAGCTCCTTTAGTGTATCATGTATCATAGTGTATCATATTGTAAGTAGTGTATCATAGTGTATCATAGAAGTAATGATACAATAGATTGGTACTATTGAGTCTATGATACATGATACACTAACCCTATTGCTTCTAACAATCACAAGATTTATAAGGATTAAAGTGTAATTAATAATTGAGGTGATGTATGTGGAAAAGGAGTACTATACAACAGGCGAGGTTGCCCGCAAGTTCGGCGTCTCTGCTTTTACAGTTTGGTATTGGATCCAAAAGGGTAAAATAAAAGCCATAAAGACCCCTGGCGGACACTTTAGGATCCATCGTGAGGAGGTAGAGAAGCTCTTACGTGGCAGCACTGAGTAATCAAGGTGAAGACAATGTACACACTCGAGAAAGCGATGATTGAGTACTTCAAACTCTCACGTCCTGACTTTTCAGAGAGCAACAGAGATATTCTACCGATTTTTGTCGCCTCGGCGGTCTCTCTAACGTCAAAAGTGCACATTAAGCGCTATGTCCCAATTCCTTCGACGTTCTACGTCGCCCTCATAGGTGAACCAAGAACTGGAAAAACTGCGTTTTACAAAGCTTACTTTCGACTTTTCAGAGGAACAGGGATTGGTGAAATTCCCTTGGGGTCCCCTGAAGCGATGTTGAAAGGCATTGAATCAACAAGGCACGGCTACATCTGGTACGATGAAGTAAGCCACTTGGCTAAACTAATTGACAGCTACATGGGCACATTACTTCCTTTACTAAATAAAATGTATTATCTTGACGGCCTCAGTCAAACAAGAACCGACAACAGAAGGAGCGTTATCGTTGATCCTGAGAGCTATTTCGTGCATGTTTATTTTGGTGGTACGCCCACAGATTGGAGCATGCTCGAAAAGAAGGCAGTAGGGGGCTTCGTGCGTAGAACATTGGTTGTTTACACAAAAGGGATGATTCCGTTTTTCTCTGAAACCTCATTATCAATTGAAGAAGAAAAGCGCCGTGCAAAGCTTTACAACCTCACAAATGCAGTTCTTAAAGCGTTGAACAAAATCGAGATCATGGTGAGGTTAAAGGGATTGTCTTTACTTGCGGAGAAGCTCGAGAGGGAACAACTCGACAATGAGAAAAAGAGCATGATTGAGGAGTATATGTACAAGATTTTGGCCGGGCGCCTTATTGCGAACCTCATAACCTTTGACATTAATGAGGATCCTCACACTATCGAGTCCAACATTGTCCTCGAGAGGATAAAAGAAAACGCAAAAAAGCACGGTGTTGGATTTGAGGTGTGGAATGCAACGAGTACGCACGCTGAGATTTATCTCGAGTACAAAGTTAATTCAGTTGAAGAAACAAGCGAAGATAGAGATCCCAAGATAACAGATTATCTTCCTCCTAATTTCTCAATAATGACGTATGAGCAGCTTGTGCGCTCTGTCAAGCCTCAGCTTTCTGCTCCAGATCAGATCATAATGAAGAACATCGAGCGCGTGAAACAATGGCTTAATAGCGGTGGCAATGTGGTAATATCTAAACGCACATTTGTACAGCAGATATTGCATACTGCAAATCCTCAATTTTACAAGCCTGTACTTGAAATTCTCCAGGACGCGGGATACATCCGCATAGTCGACTACGTCTACAAGGGCCGTCAGGCCCAGTACGTGGTTTTGGATCCAAAGGCCCGGATCTGCGGCAACTGCGCCCACTACCGCGACCCTAAGGAGTGCCCGCTGATTAAAGACGTTTTCGATTTTA
>JAGGYP010000067.1 GCA_021162485.1 Thermoplasmata archaeon | reverse complement strand
ATTATTAAGTTAATATCTGATATGCGTGTCTTTATTGGTATGTTGGGATTTAAAGAGGAAATGGATAAAATAAGAGGTGGTGAAATATGAACTATTTTAAAATGCGAGATAGAGATTTAATGAGTGGGAATGGAACAAAGGAGATAAAAGCGATATTTGAGGAGATTGATGATGCAAGGACAGAAAAAGACCTTCCAAAAGTGAAAGTATTAGAAGTTGGTGCTGGATGTGGAATGACAATGCTAAGGCTAAAGAAAGAGTTTGGCATTGTTAACATCAAAGGGATTGATAAGGATAAGAAAGCAGTAGAATATTGTCAGAAGCGTGGCTTAGATGTGGTAGAGATGTTCGGAAGTCAAACTACATTCAAAGATAAAGAGTTTGACTTTGTTTATGGTCAGCATCTATTAGATGGCAACATTGAGCGTGATTCTGATTTAGTTAATGAGGCACTGCGGATTGGAAAAAAGGTTATATTGGTAGTTGGTCATGGTATATATCCAAAGAAACAAAGAATGAAGTTATATAAGAAATTAAGTCCTTGTAGACGGTGGATAAAGAGAAACATCGTAAACTACACGATTCAGGGTGTAGATTATAGAAACGATTTGATACTCCTCAAATCAAAACAAGAGAAAAAGAAGGAGAAGAAGTATCAGACTTCCACTTGGGGAGATGATATGAATATGAGGTGAGACAATGGCAACATATACAGGTATTGTAGGAGCATTAGTTGTGAGCGGACAGACATTATCAGGTGCAGATAAGGAAGGGATGGAAGCAACGATAACAATAGGAAAAGAAAGAGGAAAGTTTAACGCAATAGGAACAGATGTGTCACAGCATACGACTGGAATGAAGACATGCGATGGAACAGTTAGAAGAAAATGGGTTAGTGGTGATACTTTATTTCAGTCATTGATGGACGGAAATACTGAGTTTGAAGTTACGATAGAGATAAGCGGACAGGGACAGAGCATAACTGCAAGTGGTTGCGTGGCTAATAGTATAGTTAGGAGAGTAGCACCTGGAACTGAAGTAATGACAGAAGAGATGTCGTTCACGGGTAGGGATTGGTATTAAGAGTTTTTTATTTTTTGACCAATTCCTTTTTTTTATCTCTTTCAATTGAGAAAGAGAATAGAAACTAATTGAGGTGAATATTATGGGATATTTGGAAAAGAAGTTTATCCTTCATGAGAGGGATGAAAATGGCAATTTATTGCCAATAGACTATGAATGCAAAGAATTGGGTGGAAAACTATCTATAATACCAGCGACAAGAGGTGAACTATTGAGAATCCTGGCCGAGTTACGAGCAATACCAGATGATGATAAAAAGCCAGATGCACAAAGAAACGTTTGGGAGGATTTTGTTATAAGACATATAGCAAAACCAGAGCTCACGAAAGAGGACTTGTCTAATGTTAAGTTGATGACTATTGATGGCAGGTATAAAGATATTGTTGATTTATTGGTGGATGTAATACATAAAGTTAGCGGGATTGAAGTAGTTACTAAAGGCGAAGAGGAAGTAAAAAAAAATTAAGTGAGTTTGCCAAAGTTAGAAACATCCAAAAGGAATTAAGCATTCATTGGTTTTTACACGAAAAAGGATATAGTTATTTTGATATGGGAAGATTGACTTATAAAGAGATAAAACAGTTGTTAGATGGGGATATTATTGTGAGAGAAAAAAGGTGATTATAGTGAGCGAATATAAAGATGTATATAAGCTTGTAACAGAAGGATTTGAAGAGGCTAAGAGAAAGATGGATATTTTAGCAAAAGACCTTGATATGTTGGGTCGAAAACAGCTAAAATTCGCCTCGACAAGCAGATTAGCAACTATGTCGTCCCATCAGCTGGCAACTGGATTGAAGACTGGCGCTTTAACAGTTAATGACCTTAGAAAAGGATTTATGGAAGGAACTGTTTCTCAAACAAGATTTACAAGAGCAATGAAAGAAGCTGCTCCTGCTATGACCAAGTTAGGAAAGGCAACAGAAGAATATCGTAAGAGAGCAAAAGGAGCAGAAGGAGTTACTGGGAAGTTACAATTAGGATTGATGCAAACAATAACAACTGGTGCATTGATGAGTGTGGCATGGCAGGCTATTAATGGAGTATTGATAACAGGTAGAAAACTAATAACTGATTTGGTGTGGAGCTATACTGAGTTAGAAACATCATTAAAATCTATTGAAGTGGTATCTCGTGCCACTGGCAGAAATTATGCAGAAGTCATGGCACTGATGGAAAAACATACTGATGCTTTTATGACAAGAACGGCGTTGGCACCAGGTCTTATGAAAATGTTATCAACTTCTCTTTCTGTTGATGAAATGGATAAATTTATACAAGCGGTCAAAGATGGTTCTGCGGCTATGGGATATCAAGCATCTGAACAACTACCATTAATAACGAGAGGTTTTAAGCAATTGACCGCGAATATTTTGGATAATATTGGTGTTACTGTATATTTGAATAAGATAAGGAGAGAAGCCTCCAAAGAACTCGGGATTTCTGTGGATGCCTTGACTGAAGCACAAATACATCATCAATTATTTAATGAAATGATTAAACAAACATCAAAATATACTGGATTATATGAAGCACAAATGGATACAGCAAAAGGGGCTTTGGAAAGGCTCGGAGCTGAATGGGTGAAGTTTTCTGAGGTTGTATCAAAGGCTAATACTGGTCCAATTACAAGATTTTTGAATTTAATGTCTGATGTCATAAGTTCTATAAGAGAATCAACAGAGATAGGAGAAGCCATAGAAAAATATAGATTTGAATTTGGTCCAAATGCAGAAAGTATAGGAGGTTTAGAGCGTTATATGAAATTATTAAAAGAAGGCAAAAGCCCTCTCCGTGCATTTGGTGAAGAATTTATTTATGAAGTAAAAGAACTGCTCACTGGCAGTAAGAATATAAAAGCGGCACAGGAAGCACATGAAAAGTATATGATGGGTTTGAAGTATTCTCATAGTGAAGTGGTAGAGGCAATTAATAAATACATTCCTATATTAGCAGAACAAGAGAAATTACTCAGAAGCGGAGCACTAACTGAAGAATATGCCAATAAGATAACCGAAGATAGAGCCAAAATAATAGCGAAGTTATCTGATATATTAAAAGGCGGTGGAGTCGCATCTGAGAATTATACTAAAACGATAGAAGACATGATAAATAT
>JAGGYP010000018.1 GCA_021162485.1 Thermoplasmata archaeon | reverse complement strand
ATTTTACTGTTTTTTTAGCAGCTCGAGCTACTGAACCATAAGCAACTAAAGCTATTTTAGCATCTTTTAAAAAATATCTTTCCGTAAGTAAAATATCTTTTTTATGAACTTCAATTTTATTATTCAGACGCCTGAGAAAAGAATCAATTTCTTGAGGATCATTGGTAGGAAAACCCTTTTCATTATGAACTAACCCGGTAAAATGGTAACGATAACCTTCTCCAAAATTAGCCATAGGAGGAATTCCGTCTTTGCCTGCTTTAAAAGGAAGATATTCTTGAGGGGAAACAGAGGGTTTTTTACGATTAACTATTTCAATTTCATCTTTTTCGGGTATTTTTACTTTCTCTCTCATATGAGATATTTCTGCATCAAGAAGCAAAATAACTGGAGTCCTATATTTCTCACTAAAATTAACTGCTTTGATAGTTAAGGCAAGTACTTCCTTAACGGTGGAAGGAGCAAGAGCTATGATGGAGTGATCTCCATGAGTCCCCCATCTTGCTTGCATCATATCTCCTTGAGAAGGCTTAGTGGGTAAACCAGTGCTTGGTCCTCCTCTCTGGGCATTTACAATCACACAGGGAATTTCATTAATAATGGCAAAACCTAAATTTTCTTGCTTTAAGGAAAAACCAGGACCAGAAGTAGCAGTCATTGATTTAAGCCCGGCTATAGAAGCACCGATTACTGCCGCCATACTGGAGATCTCATCCTCCATCTGTAAAAATTTACCTCTGATTTGAGGTAAAAGACGAGCCATTCCTTCTGCAATTTCTGAAGAAGGAGTAATAGGATATCCAGCAAAAAATCTAACTCCTGCTAAAATTGCACCTTTCACACAAGCTTCATTTCCTTGTAATAATTTTATATTATTCTTCTTTTTTAAATTATTCATCTTTCTTACCCACTCCTTCTACTGTAATAGCAAAATCCGGGCATCTCAATTCACAAAGGCCACACTTAATACAATCATCGAGGTTGATAGGAGTAGGCTTTCCTTGCTCATCAGCAGCTAAGACATTTTTTGGACAAAATTCTATGCAAATACCACAAGCCTTACACCATTCTTTTCGCACAGATATTTTTACTGAATCATTCTGATAAATCTCTATTAACTTATTTTTTTTCATCTTTTTTCTTTCTTACCTCCTTCATTTTTAAGATCCAAAAGGGCTAATTTTAACATATTTATAGAACCCTTGTCAGGGACATAAATAAACTCGATAAGAGGTATTCTGGGAGAGATTATTTTTTCTACTTCTTTCCTTCTTCCGGGAGAAGTTATTACTATATCTAATCCGGTTAAAAACTTTTCTAATTCATCTTGGTTATGAGAAATGGAGAATTTAAAACTCTGATACTTTATACCAGCTTGCCTTATGGACTGAAAAACTCTTTTCGCAAATCTATCAGTAATACATATTACACCTATCCTTTTATCCTTAGAGGACAAATGAGCAATATTTACCATAGTTTCCATTAAAGGATCTAAGGCAATAGCTAAAACTTTTTGTTTCTGCTCAGCAAGGTATTTTTTTACTTCATCAAAATGAAAAAAGGTGGTAACCACTAAATCGATAGATTTAAGTTGTTCTTTAAATTTATTGGGATTTTTATGAATTTCATCTATTAAAATAGGAACTATGGAAATGCCTGTTCCTAATTCTATTCCTTTAGAAAAAAAATACAATTGTTCATAATTACATTCAATGAAAGCGATATTAATATTTTTTATTAATTTTTCTTTCTCTTCTATTTTTCTGTTTACTATTTTCTTTAACTCAGCTAACTCAAAATTTAATTCCAGAGCTTCATTAATCGTAACATCAATTATTTCTTCTAATTTTGCTAAATTATTGTCCACTTTTGATTCAACATAATTTACAGTTTTTGGATTGGGAAATGTTCCTTTCCCAGGGATAGACCTTATGACATCCTCCAGAACTAATTCTTTATAAGCCATACTTACGGTATTCCTGCTAACCCCTAACCTTTCTGATAGATCTCTTTCGGTAGGCAATTGTTCTCCGGGTTTTAAATCACCATTTTTTAACAACTTTTTAATTTGGTGTTTTATCTGGAGATATAAAGGAATTCCGCTTTTTTTATCAATTTCAATCTTCATTAAATACTCCCCTTCTAAAGCTATTAATCCTTATTCTAAATTCTAATATTGGACTAATGGATTAATGTATTAGTCCTATTAAATGATAACATAGATTTCTAAAAAGTCAATAAGTTTTTAGAAAATGTATATTAATTTTCCAATTGGCCAATTGATTAGTCCTTAATGAATAGTGAATAGCCGTTAGTATGATAAATATTTTACATAATATCATATAGCAGGTAGTGCTTAGTGCATCGTATATACTATGATGACTAAAACTGAAAGCAGAAAGATTTATCCGCTCCATGTTGTCCTAGCAATTTTTTTACATATTCTATGAATCGAGCCCCTTGCTCATTAAGGGCAGGCACAAGGTCTGTCCCTACATCTTTTTATTTCTACTTTATACGAGACTCGATACAAATTATTAGGCTTCTGTCTTCTATTTTCTTTGCTAAATACTATTCACAAAAGACCATTTTTGGGAGATACAATTCACCAGGTTTACCCCCATAAAAATGGAGAGGCGAGATACTCTTTTCATTCAACTATTCTTCCAGAGCCATCATTTTTTGCTTTTTAATAAAATCTGAGATAATAAAGTCGCTCCTATTAAAATCAGTCCCAACAAATTTATCATATAATTTCGTGGTATTATCATAAAAGCACCCAATAAGAGTATTATTCTTTCATAAAATTTTGTATTTTTAATTAGATAACCCTGCTGGGTACCTGCAGCTATACCTATAACAGTAGCCAGAGATGCTAAAGAAGCCAAGATTAAGGCAATGGGTAAAATTCCCCGTGAAATATCAAAAACAATTTCAGTAAATTTTAACCCTAAACCAGACATAGTAGTAATACCTACAATTATACCTGCTGCTGCACAAGCTACCGCTACCGTAGTGGCAAAAATTCCGGCCTCAGTTACTGCCTCCAAAAATTTTTTGGGAGTTAATCTGGTCTTTTTAGTTAACATGCTAACCATAATTAAAACTACAATACTAAGCACTACTGACTTTTGTGGAGAATACCCTTGAACTAATAAATATATTAAAGCAAAGATAGGTGCCAATAAAATCCACCCTGTTTTTAAAGTTTTAAATAAATTAGGCAATATTTTCATCAACATCTTTATTTATTACTACGTCATTCCCAACTTGAACAGTCGTAACATCATAGTCCTGTTCCTTGTAAGTATTGGCAGGTATTTTACCTTCTTTATAATAATAAGGAAAGTTAGTTGTTAATTCTTTTATAATATCGGCGTCAATAGAGACAAATATACATCTCTTACTGCAGTCACTTCTTATACAGCAGAACCTGGAAAAGCAAAATTCCAGAACACTGCATCTACATTTCTATCCTTCAAGGCTTGAGCTGCTTCAGTTTGTGAATAATAACTGACCTTCATAATATCATCGTAAGTCATCCCAGCTGCTTCAATAATTAATTTGGATAAAGTCTCACAGCCACTTCCTGGAGCATCAACAGAAACTCTCTTCCCTTTCAAATCTCTAACTGATTTAATATTAGGGTCTAACACCAACAAATGTTGAGGAGCAGGATACATAGAAAATAGACCTAAAATGGGTTGGGGATTTCCTTCGAAGGGGCTTAATTTTCCTTCCCAGGCTTTAAAAGCTACACCGCCCATTGCCATTCCAATTTGAATTTCTCCACTACCTACCAATCTACAATTTTCTACTGAAGCGGCAGTGGATTCGGCAGTCACTTCAATCCCCTCTGCTTTCAACAATTTGGTCCAGAGATCGGCCATTGCTCCCCCTAGTGGGTAGTCCACGCCTCCTGGGCTTCCAGTTCCGAAAGTAATATGAGTAGTAGCTAAGCTAATTCCGGAAAACAAAAACATTAACATGCTGAGTTAATATTATGCTTAAAGAATTTTTCATTTTGATACCTCCATTTTTATTTTTTTCACCAGTTTTGTCAATTTAATATGCCAGCTATTAAAAATGTATTTAATTTACTACTAAACCTTTATATCACCTCCCTTACTTAATTTTTCTCTTTCGGGATCTAATAGTAAT
>JAGGYP010000064.1 GCA_021162485.1 Thermoplasmata archaeon | reverse complement strand
TGCAGCATTTATTGACGAAGCTTGTCCGGGAGCTCGAGAAGACTCCGATAAGTGATGAGCTCGAGCTCAAGGATCGAATCAACGTTATGAACTTAAGCGAGGTTAGCCTTGAGCTTCAGCAGTTAGCTATCCATTCAACCTTGAAGTGGATCCTGGAGAAGGAGAGGGATCTCATAGTCGTCCTGGATGAGGCTCATAGGTTCGTTCCTCAGACTGGTTCTAACGCGAGTAAGGAGACTGTTACAACCTTTATCAGGGAAGGCGGTGCCAAGGGATTATGGTTATGGCTTGTGGATCAGACGATAACGGGCATAGATAAGCAGGTGCTAAAACAGTGCTGGGTCTGGATATTGGGTAAACAGAGAGAAGTTAACGAAGCGAAGAGGACCGTGGATCAGATACCCTTCAAGACTGGGCTTAATGAGAAATCCATTATGCGATTGAAAGTGGGGGAGTTTGTTGTCTGTACGGAAGAGGCTGCCAAGGTCACTTATGTGCAGCCTTCTTGGCTTGGTGAAGAGGACGCCCGTAATGTGGCCCTTGGAAAAGTTTCTGTTAAAGATGTAATGGAGGTGGAGAAAGATTTGGTTTGGAAAGAGAAATATCTTGAATTAGAGAAGACTGTTAAGGCTCTTCGTGATCAGAACGAGGAGATGAGGAAGGCTCTAGCAGAGTATCAGCTCAGAGATGTTAAGACGGAGAAGGCATTAAAGGCTGAGAACAACCTTCTCAGGAACAGAATAAAAGAGCTAGAGGCTGAAGTTAAGAGGCTTCGTGAGGATCTTAAGAGTGCAGATCTACTTAAGCAACAGAAGGATGAGGAAATCGAGCAACTCAGAAGGGAGCTTGAGGGCTTCAGAGAATTCAAAGAAGCATTAATGAAGATCCTTCCTGTGCCACGGGTTAAAATTGCAGAGTCTGAATTCGCTCCCTCAGAGATCTCAGTTATAACTGGAAGACCAACAATTCATGTGAAGGTTGAACGTAAGCCTTTGAACTTGACGGATAAGGATCTTCACGGCAGGATCGCCATTATATATTCTGAGGGAGCTCTAGGCGAAGGATGGTTCTCTGTCAGTGATGTCGTTAAGGCGTTTCAGAGACATGCTTGGAAGCGTGATCCACGAATAGGGCCTGCTTTAGATGACTTCACCAGGTGGGGCTATTTCGAGAAGAAGTATGCTGGTCGAAAGCCGATCTACCACGTTCTGATAAAGCCTGAAGATGCGAGGGCTAAAGGCCTCTTGAAAGTAGAGGAGGCTTCTGAAGGATGAGTGAGGGGAAAACGATTCCTAGGGAGCTGATTGAATGGGCTGAGAGGATGCGTGTGCATAAGTATGGTTTTGTCGTGAAGTTTAGCAATATAGCCGATGAGGGCGATCCTAACTGGAATGACTTCAGATATGAGAAGGAAATGGAGCGGTTTAGGCTTCGCTTCGACACCAAAACCGATCAGGTAGTCATATACCTGTCTCGGCACTCGCTTTTACAACTCTATCTAGGAGTAAAACAACTTTTAAAGGAGGCTTCTGAAAAGTGAAAATTAATGATGTGGAGTATGAGATAGAAGGTATCGCATGCCCTAAGTGTGGCGTTCTTTGCATTCCGACCGAGACTCCCAAGGATGGCTGGATCTATGATAAATGCTGGAACTGTGGGGCTCCACTACCGCCAATAAAAGTTAAGGAGGTCTCTGGAGAATGAATGAAAATGACAGGGAAGAAGTTGCGGTATTTCCTGGGATTCTCGCTGAACTTCCCCGTGAGAAGAGGCCGGTCTGTCCGTTCTATTCGGTTTGTAAGTCACCCTCTAAGAGTTTGGATTGGGCCTGCGGAGAAGGCGATATGGAGCAGCGGTGCGTAACATATTATGTTCTTAAGAACCGCCTCGAGAAAGAGGAGAAGGGCAGGCTGAAGTGAGAATGGAAGACAATCGATGCCCCGATTGTGGGTTTCCGATGAAGAAGGTGGAAAAGCACTGGGCGGGCTCATACCCATGGGAAGTCTGGGAGTGTACCTCGTGCAGAAAGAGATGGGTTAAAGCATAACTGTTAATGGAAGTTAATTGAAATGAGTCGGCTTAAGCGTTATAACAAGGAGAAGCGTGGTAGCTTCCAGATAAGCCTGGACTTCTTCGATTGGGAGCTAAGTATCATAATAGGATCTTTGAGATCCACAAGGAAAGAGTATGAACAATCCGAGAATCCGAGCAAGGCGTACCTAACCTTCCTGAGAAGGCTGGAGGATAAGTTCAGCAAGGCCCTAGGAGACGTATTGAAGGCTGAGTTCCGGGACATCAAGATTGGAGAGACTAAACCTTTAATCGAGGAGAAAGAAGATAGAGAATAAACCTGAGTGAGGAGGATTTAAAGGTTGAGTGACAAGCTTAAATGTCCGGAGAGCAAGGAACCATCTGGCTTATATGCGAAGATTGCGGCGCAACCTTCCTCTTAACTAAGGTTAGGATGAGACATATCTATGGAGAAAACCCAGGAGTATAAAAGCCCAGTTTACGGGCCTACTGAATTTCACAACGTCGAGTTCGGAGATGCAAAGGCCGTCACCGCCATAGGCGACAAAAGAATCGTCTTAAACGGAAAACTTAGCCTCAACGTTGTCAAATCGGCAAAATATGGCAGAGAAGTTCATCTTCAGGTTTACGCACCTGCGTATGAGGTTGAGGGGAGGAACCCTAGCAGGTGGAGCAGGACGGAAATCTACTTTCCGATAAGAGATCTCGAAAGGCTGATAGAGGCGCTGATAAAGATTCAGCTACGAGATGAGGGAATAAATGTCTGAGCGGGCGAGTAGGGAAGCTCTGCGTTTACTTGGCAAGTTCAAAGACAGGTGGGATCACCGTTTCGTATTTTGGAGTGGTGGACGCGATTCGACGGTGGTTCTGCACCTAGCCTTAAGGGCTTGGAAAGGAGATTTCAAGACGATCTTCATAGACACCGGCATCACGCTACCAGAAACTCTGGAGTATGTGTGCAACATCGCCGAGCTCTGGAACCTCGATCTTATCACTCTTAAGCCAGATGTTGATTTTTGGAGTTACGTCCGTAAAGCGGGTTTTCCGATAGTTAAATCGTTGTGGTGTCGAAGAGTCTTAAAGATGGAACCCATTAAGAGATT
Source organism: Thermoplasmata archaeon (assembly GCA_021162485.1). Taxonomy (GTDB): domain Archaea; phylum Thermoplasmatota; class E2; order DHVEG-1; family B8-G13; genus B8-G13. The sequence goes on along the minus strand of JAGGYP010000064.1, from coordinate 5,860 downwards.
CTATAGTCTGAAGGAGAATCGAGGATGGAAACTTCAAGTTTTAGGGATAAGAAAAGCTGAAAGCTACGTGAGGGGAAAGTCGCCCTATTGCCAAAAAACCCTCGTAAGACATTCGATATTAAAGTTTACATATCAATTAAATCCAATTCTGGAGTGGAGCGACGCTCAAGTAAAAGGATATATGAGAAGACACCGAATCCCCGAGAATCCTTGCTACAAAATATACGGAACGGCAGGGTGTTATTTCTGCCCCTTTGTGCGAAGCAGGAAGCACTATCTGATATTAAAATACAGACATCCAGATTTATTCCGTAAGATTGTGGATGCTGAAGGGGATCAAAGGTCGAAACCCGGATGGGCTTTTCCAGAATACTCGATAAAAACCCTAATTTCGCAAACATATCTGGTTGGGTGGAGAAGTAGCTCAAGTGAAGAATAGAGGAAAGCTCGTCCTATGTCTCCGCCTCGGAGAAGCTGTCATAATCAAAAACGGAAAGTGTATGAGGAAAAAAGAACCGGTCTGCGATGGTTGCACATACTACAACCTGTTCAAAATGTATGTGCGTGCACATGAAAAATGATGGGTTAAGGAGGTTTATTATTTAATGAAAGAGGCTCATTTTGGGCTTATTTTATCTTTTATTTTATCATTTTCCTTATGGATAAATTATATAAATATGGAGAATGATATCAAACTATCAAATATGATATCAAACTATCAAATGGAGGATTCATATGAGTAAAGGAATATTCGTTAGGATAAGAGACGAGAAAACCTGGAATGAATTCAAGGATTTTGTCCTTCAAAAACACGGAAAACTGCATACAGCTCTAGGAGAAGAATTGATTGAAGCCATTAAAACCTATCTAAAAAACCAGAGCACGCACACACAACTTTCAGGCAAAGCCCTGAAGGAAGCTGAAGCGTTAAAGAAGGAGATCCTTAAGTATGTTAGGCCAGGCGGATCTTTACCTCAAAACTTCCTAGAAACCATGGTCAGACGTGTGTCTGGAGTTTACGATAGGCGTTCAATAAAGAACCGGATCGAAACCCTCCTGGCGATTGGCTTCATCAAGAGGGATTGGGAGGTTGACCCCATTAAAGGTAAAGTTTACCGGGTGATTGGAGATGAGGCAGGCAAGCTTAGATGAATATATGGAGAAGAAAGAATTCGTATGTGATCGCTGCGGTCGCAGATTCAAATCAGCTAGGGCCCTGAATATTCACATAAGCAAGATCCATGCTGGGGATAATCCTCCACCACTATACCATGGAGAAGGAGTTCTGGACGTTAAGAGCCACGGCCACTACGTGGATCTCAGAATAAGGATCAAAAGAAGTCTATGGAATGGAATAAAAAAGGCTGCAAGTTCAGAGAGAATAAAACTTGACGAGGCGATAATAGCAAGCTTGGTGAATCTAACGGTTTATGGAGCAAAAATTAAAGAGGAATTGGCATATATCAGTTAAAATTACGCATATGCGTAAAAATAAAAAAAATGGGGAGTTTAGGTTTCCCACTGTGCAGCCATAGCCTCTAACGCTTTCTTGCCTTTATTTGTGAGCCTATAAACGGTTCTTCCGTTTGTAGGTCTTATCGTCTTCTCTGCCAAGCCGTAAAAGACGGCTTCTTTAGCTCTTCTGCTTAATGTCGCTGTGGATCTGAACTTCGGCTCGAGATCCTTGAAGGTTTTAGGTCCCGAGGTCAGGGATTTGAGGAAGTCCCATGCTCCCTTTCTAGCGAAGTATCTTGTTGGCTCGGTGATCAACTGCATCCAGTTGTCTCTCCATCTGTCTGGATGTGATGTGGGAGGCGTTGAGGTTTCTCTTGTATAAGTCGTCCATAATATTTGAGGTCTTGCTTCTCTCTCGAGCTTTTCCTTCTTCGTAAGGATTAGGTGTATGATGTTTCCGTTGAAGGTTGTGTACTGTCCTATGATGTCTTCTCCCTTAACTGATACTGTACGGCCATACTTGCTGCTCCAAACTTCCTCCTCGCTGCAGCGCTTAGCCTTCTCTAGGAAGCTGATTATCGCTGGAACTATCTTGGACTCGTCAAGTTTGAAGATCTCGGCTTCAGCCTCTTCCAGGAGCACATCTTCATAATGTCGGATCACACTGTCAGAGAAGGCTTTCCAGGAATCCGGATGGTCAAAGACCTCTAAGCCTACGACTCCCTTCTCGTTTATAACGGCGACTCCAACCTGATTTTCTAGTGTTCCTGGAATCTTCTCAAGCTTCTTCTTAACGTCCTCCCTGAACCTATCAACAACCTCTAAAGTTTCAACCAAGCTGTCTGTAACTCTTCCGAAACCTGTTGTTTGAGCTGCTCTCGCAGCGAAGCTTGAAACTGCACTCCAAGTTGCACTCTGGTTCCCCATGGCTAATGCTGCATAGATTGGTCTAGGAGCAACTCCACTTACAATTCTGAACTTTCGACCTGTACGTATAGGATGTGAGGCGTGGACACATAGAACCTTTATCGTCTCCTCCTTCTTAGGAACCACTATGACGTCGTACTGGACGGCTCTAGACTGAGTTCCAACACCCTTAAGTATTCCTCCACCCCTGAAGAAAACCGGCTTGTCAACGTCTCCTTTAACCCTGACCTCTCTGATGCTGCCTGTATCCTCGATCTCGAGCTTATCTTTAACCTCCTCGACGACAACGTAGCCTCTGGATCTCGGAGGCTTAACCCTGATTATCGGAATCACGAAGGACAGAGATTTAGAGCTGACCCTCCAGGGATCGCCGAACCTATAATGATTCTCGTCGCATAGCCTCTCAAGCAAATACTTCATCCAACTTTCACTTCTTCCACTTCACTTTACTTTAGATTATGGAAAATTCTAATATAAAGGTTTCTAGCATGTACGCTTAAACCTTTCTCACATGTGAGAATGGATTCTTGATCCATATTAGAAGTTCATAAACAACTTATTGGCCTGTGGGGACCTACATTATATGCTCCCAGATAACTGGTTTGAGAGGTCTGATGTTGAGAAGTTCATAAACATCCTAGTGAAACTCGGCTTTGACTGCGCCATCAGAGACATACTTGGAAAGCCGACACTCATCATATGGAAGAATAAATCTTTTAAGTGACACGTGCGTATTATATTGATGAAAGCCTCCCGCCGGGGGAGAAGCGTTTAGGACATCTGGGGGGCGGCAGTAAAACAGCGAGAACAAAAGGACCAGTAAGATCCGCCGCCCCCTCACGCTTACCCCCACACAGGCCCTAGGGGCCGTGGAGTGTATCATTTTCCTAAACGGCGGGAGGCGACAATTATTTTTATGTGAAAAACTTTATAAACCCTTAATTCACATTATTTAACGGTGATAAACATGGGAAAACAAGTAACCGTGATTCTGGACGAGGAGGATCTTGTCTTCCTCGAGAAGCAGAAAGAAGAAACCGGGATTAGCGTGTCTGCCCTGATAAGGCAGGCAGTTAAAGAATGGATAAGGAGGGAGAAGGAAGAGTGAGTCAAAAGGAAAAGCCTCAGCTTATGGAGTTCAACGTCAGAGTCGGCATTCCCATGAAATGGAGCATCACGATCCAGAAGTACTACGAGGGAGAGCCTAGAATCCGCTTCGAGGGAGATCCAACAGTCTCTGAATTTGCAGAGGCCTTTAAGGTTCTAGCGAAAGTCGAGGTTGCGAATAGAATTAAAGAGCTCATCGACGAGGTAATAGCTAACTTTGAGGGTAGGGGAGGAGTTGAAGGAAAAGATTAGAGTTGAGCTTAAAATCGGGGATCCGGAGAACCCTGAGCTTCACATAGTGGCACTTTCAGATGAGGAGCCGATAGATCGATTCCTAAAGTTCTTGGGGCTGAGGCGTTCGCCTCCAGAAAACGTGAATTGCCCACATAAAGATTACTGTACGGATTATCCGGATAAGTGCGGAGAATGCGCCCACAACTACCGGAGATCCTACTTCACACCGAAAGAGGAGGCTTCTGAATGACGAGGATAAAATGTAACTTCAAGGCTGAGAATGGATCTGGTGAAGGGGTTTACTGTAGGTTTAGAAGCGAGGATGGCTATTGCACCAAGGAAGAAATCACTATTGAGAACGGTCCTGAAGGGTACGCATTATTTGAACCGTGTTGTCAAGATTATGACATTAAGTTCGACAAACTCAAAAAAGAGGAGGTTCATAGATGAGTGGAGAATTCTACAATCGAGTTAACAGAGAGTTCTGGCTCTTCTTAAGAAACCAAGGCTTTCCCGAAGGCATAGACGACAAAGCCATTCAGAGGGAGACTTTGAGAATTGAAAACGCAGCTGCGTATGGTAAGCGTCTCCGGCTGAGGAACTGGCGTTGGGTTGATGGAGCACAGCACAGCGACGATGTGGCTCTTGTCTCGCTTCTGGCTGATAGGCTCGGCTTGGAGCAGGGAAGAGATTGGGACTGGAGTCTCGAAGACGACAATTATCACATGGATATCGCCTTCTCAGGCAGGCCTAAGGTTCGAAGGTTGCAGCAGCTTATAGACCTCTATCACAGGGCCGAATTGGTTCGTCTCGAAGTTTTCAGTCAGATTCCACCTTCCAAGGCTAAAGAGATCAGCGATGAGGAGCTGCAGCATATGCTCCATGAGGCTTGGAAGCGGGTTGAGAAGGAGCGTAAGCGGCAGATGGAGGAGCTTGAAAAGTTCGCCGAGGAGATCGTTAAGGGCTTGAAGGAGATGGGGCTGAAATGAAGTACACGATTCATTATTCCAGGAAGGTTAGGATAGCAGCCTACGACATGCTCGAGATAGCTTACACTCAGGAATTCGATGAGAAGACGGATCCTGACATCGCTTTCGAAACCATAAGAAACAACGTTAATGCATGGATAGAGTCCGAGAAGGAGAGGCTCATCGAAAAACGATTGAAGGAGCTTCCCAGACCTGAAACAGCAGCGGAGGATGAAGAATGAAGTGCATCATATGCGGTGAAGAAGCAGAATATATCTTATGTGGATGCAGCTTCTGCGAGAAGCATTTTTACGAGGCAAACAAGTTTCTCCTTGGACTTCAACCATCTACTCCTTCAGCCGAGTTTGACGCGGTGGTTAAAGATCTCATGGAGCATAAATGGAAGGGTAAAAGAAAAGCCGGCGGAGGATACTCTGAAGGGTCCTTAAGCTGGGGATGGGACTACAGGGAGCAATTCAAGCCTGAAACGATAAAGGCCCTAGAAAGCGGACCTATAACAATTGATGAATACGAGTTCAGCCTTACTGATCGAATTGTTCAAACCAGGAAGGTGAAGCAGAAGTGAAGTTAAGGGAAGTGATAGGAAGATCTCTTTGGCGCCTAATCCAACGTTCCGTCGAGGATTATCTCGAGGATATGGTCTCTCATCAACTAGCCTACGAGATAAGGCAAAAAACCGCTGAGATAGAGAAGCTTGAAGAGAGATTTCATGACCTGGTTGATAATTACGGAAAAGTTTTCAAGGGATTCCAGTCGCCCATCCACTATATGAACTTCATAGTAAAGGAATGCCCCTATCTTGAGCAGTTTCTTAAAGAGGAATTCCAGAGGCGCCATCAATACCCTGAAAATTTGATAGTCACGTATGTTACAGCCATAAGGAGAAAGGCTTTCAAACGTGAATATAGGAAGATTTACAGCACACGCGTTCCACAACGCGAGTCTTGGATCCTTGGGGCTTTAGTATTTCCTAAACCCGTGAAGGGGCAACTGGAGTTTTGGATTGATGGAGTGAGGAAATGGATCAACTACTTACACGACGAGAAATGGACTCCCCTCATCAGTAGTAAGGCGATGTACGCTCCAGATGATACTTGCATAGAAATAAAGGCTCCTCGGAAGCCAAGTTTACTATATGTCATCAAAGC
>JAGGYP010000033.1 GCA_021162485.1 Thermoplasmata archaeon | reverse complement strand
GGACGGCCTCTTCAAGGGATCGTCCTTTAGCCAATGCTGCCGCCAATGCCCCGTTGAATGCATCCCCAGCCGCGGTAGTGTCCACTGGATCAACTGGAAAGGGAGCAAAGTGATGCGTGCGAGTCCGTTCTATCAGATAAGATCCATTTTTACCGTCTTTACAGATTACTCTCTTTACTCCTAGATCCAGAAGCTTGTGAGCTGCCTTCTCTACGTCCTCTTTATTAGTCAGCGCGGTGAGTTCACCCCGATTTGGAGTGATGATGTCCACACGCTCCAGGGGAAGGCCACGTATGTTCTGCGCCGGTGCCGGATCGAGGATGACTAAAGGGTTTTCTGGAGGCAGACGTTGGAGCAAGTAGTCTATCGTTTTCAAGGGGATCTCAAATTGCAAGAGGATAACTTTGACAGCCATTAATTTGGAGAGAGCTGAGGCTACGTAAGCACCGTCTACCAAGGAATTAGCGCCTGGAGCATAAGCAATGGCATTCTCGCCGTCTTTATCTACCCAGATCGAGGTGATCCCTGAGGTGCTTTCCTGCGTTTGTTCCACTGCTTCTACGTTGACCCCGTTTTCTCTCAGGCTCTGCAGGAGCTCATCGCCAAAAACATCTTTCCCTACTTTGCCATAAAAAGAAACTTGTACCCCCATGCGGGCGGTAGCCACAGCTTGATTAGCCCCCTTACCTCCTGAATAGCGGGCAAACCGATAGCTAAGTACTGTCTCCCCCGCATGTGGGAAATATGGCACTTCAATAACCAAGTCCATATTGAGGCTCCCTAAAACAGCAATTTCATCAACCTGGTAACCTCGAATATTTAGATTCATATAGGAGAACACATCCCTTTCTATCAAATATAATCCTAGCTTATATTTATCTATTCAGATCCTTATATTTTCTGAATCGCTTCTTTATTTGCACCCTATTCTTTACTCTTAGCTACCTCTCATTTCCTGACTAAAGATAAGTAAACTAAGTAAAAGAACTCCTCCTAAAATTATTTGCCTATATGCACTTGGTAAAAGAAGTGCGTTTAATAATGTGGAAAGTAACGTGAGCATTATCGCTCCTCCTAAGGTGCCGATAGGATTTCCACTCCCGCCTAGTATGGATGCCCCGCCAACGACTACAACGGCAATTGATGTAAGCAGATATGGGTCAGCCATTCCTGCGTAGGCATATGTAGAATAACCGGTAAGCATTATACCAGCGATAGAGCTCAAAATACCGCTTATTATATATACACTAATTATATAAAAAGGCACATTAATTCCTGATAGGTACGCGACATTTATATTATTGCCTATTGTGTATAACCGGCGTCCATAAGCTGTTTTAAAGAACACAAACAGCATAATGCCGTAAAGCAACGTTACAAAAAGAAGCGCCGGCGGAATCCCCCCTAATAATCGGTTACTCATGAAGTGCGCCACGGCCGGAGGAGTAACCCCTCTAACAGCACCGTGGATGGGTATTAGTACTGAACCCATAACTATTGCATTTACAGCTAGAGTCATTATTATAGGAGATATACCCAAAATACTGACTCCGATACCGTTAATTAAGCCGATAAACATTCCACACAAAAGAATAGCTAAAATGACCCAGACAAGAGAAATTTTCCCATGTGAAAACGTTGTAAGAATTATACCCGCAGTAGTCATAGCTGCGGGAATCGACATAGCAATTCCCCCTGTTAGAATGACGCCTTCCTGCCCTAACCCTACAACTGCAGTGATACTTGCAATAACTAAAATCGATACAATATTTCTTATGTTAAGCACACTAGGAGCCACAAAAGCTGTAACTAGAAGTAGAAGGACAATCATGAGGTACACAGGAATGACGTTCGCATTCCTCTGGATGGTCTTTTTTAGTATAGTAACATCTAAGCTAGAAACAGAAAATAACTTTAATTTCATTTCAATTACTTAACTCCTTTCTAGTATAAACTATGATGTAATCTCAGTAAGGACTTCAATGAACCTATTAGGTTTTTTCTTGCAAGAGCACCTACCGCTATGATGAGAATCACCCCCCGAACGATCTCTGTCATGAATGAAGTAATTCCCAATGAGAGCATTATAGAATCTAACATAGTCAGAATATAAGCCCCTAAAATACCACCAAATAACCCGCCCCTCCCACCGCCAAACGGTGTGCCACCTAGTACAACAGCGGCAAATGCTAGGAGTAAAAATGGCTCACCGATTCCCGGATCTCCACCTGTTGCTCCCGCACTTATAAATAGCCCAGCTAGAGCATAAAACACGCCAGCCAGCGCGTAAGTAATTGATCCAATTAATTTGATATTTATTCCACTGAAATATGCTCTTTCATTATCACTTCCAATTGCGCGTATGTCATCGAAAAATTTTGTTTTCTGAAATAAAATGATTCCTAAAGCCACAAGGGCTAACCACAAACCAGCCATTGGTATTCTAGCTGCTAGTGTGCCACTCAAGGCATCAGCAAAATTATCCGGAATGAAACCGCCTGGCTGAGGTAATATCAAGAGATTAAACCCTCCTATTATGAACATCGAGGCTAGAGTGACTATAAAGGATGGCAAATGAAGAAAGAAAATTAAAAAACCGTTTACTCCCCCTGCAAGCCCCCCGAGTAATAAAAGAGAAAAGATAATACCTATATCAACAGGATAAGATCCCGTTAGCATTGTTGCAGCGAGGACATTAGTCATACTAACAACCGCACCTACTGAAAGATCTAATCCACCACTAAGCACAACTAATGCTTCACCAATAGTGGCTAGAGAAAGCGGCATGCCACTGTTTAGCAGATTTTTGACCTGGAAAAACGACAGAGAGAAATTAGAGTTCCAAGTATAGACAATTAGCAGGATGGTAAGTATTGCAATAGATATAACTATACCTTTATTGCGTAATACATATCGATGAACCATGCCCAATCACCTCGATAGCATATTTGTCATTCGCCCTTTTTAAGCCCGGTCATTGCAGCCACTATTTTGGGGGAGGTAATTTCTTGTCCTTTCAACTCCTCCACAACTGTACCGCCATAAAAAACCAGCACTCTGTGAGCAATATTGACTAGCTCTTGTATATCTGTGGAGTAAAAGAGAATAGCCCGCCCTTCAGCGGCAAGTTTACGGATAAGGAGGTTAATCTCCCGTTTAGCCCCTACATCTACTCCCCGGGTTGGATCATAAAGTAAGAAAACACGTGCATCGACGAGCAACCATTTACCGAGCAATACCTTTTGTTGATTACCACCACTTAAGCTTCGGGTAGCTATATATGGATCAGCGGGAGACACTGATAACTGCTTTAACATGTTAAATATAATGTTACGTTCTAGTGAAGCTTGGATCCAACCATGCTGCGTCAAGGAGAGTAATATAGGCAAGGACATGTTATGGGCAACTACGAGATTGAGGCAAAGTCCTTCGTGTGCCCTATCATTTGGTATATACGCAATGCCATTTCGAATAGCCGTTCGTGGTGAATCTATCCGGATGAGTTTTCCATCTATCTCTATTGTACCATGAGAAGTCGGTTGGGCCCCATAAAGTGATTTAAACAATTCCGCAACTCCTTGTCCCTCTAAACCAGCAATCCCGACTATCTCTCCCTTACGGATCATAAAGGATGTGGGTCGAAGTTTAGGTGGAGCGGAAAGATCATTAACCTTAAGCAGTGGCTGACCGAGTGTATCCTCACCTGTCTTTGCTGCTAGCGCAGATAGTTCATACCCCAACATCAGTTTGACAACGGCTTTATCAGTCACTTCCCCCGCTGGATATGTTCCCATCACCCGCCCATTTCGCAGCACAGTAATGCGATCGCTCACACTTTTCGCTTCTTCTATTCTATGTGATATAATAATAATACTTACATTATTGTCTTTCATCTGTTCCAATAAATTTAGGAACCATGAAAAATTTGGTGGTGACAAAGCTGAGAATGCTTCATCGAATAATAGTACTGTGGGGTCATTTGAAACCGCGCGTACAATCTCGATCTTCTGGCGCTGTTCTAGGGTAAGTTCCCGTAACGGCAATGATGGGTCAACATCTGTAATCTCATAATCCTCCAAAACCTTTTTTGCGATGTAATTTCTGCGTTGCATGGAAGTGAAAGGAGATAGTAACCGAGTAAGGCAAAGATTTTGGGCAACAGAAAGGTCCGGGATTAGTCCCCCTTCTTGATATACAGTAGCCACACCTTTTTGGATCATTAACTTGGGTGAAAGGCGGTACCGATTGATAGTTTTCCCATCTATTGTTATAGAACCAGAGTCAGGCTTAGTTCCTCCGGATATAATTTTAATTAATGTGCTTTTGCCCGCACCGTTCTCACCAAGTATCGTATGCACTTCTCCCGGATAAACGTTAAGGGAAACATTGTCCAGGGCCACGGTCGGCCCGTAACTTTTCCGTAAGCCCTCCACAATTAAACCTTTGCTATTCATGAAGTATCGATGTATCTCCCTCTGCTAAAAACACCTCAGCTACTCGCAATCCATCGGTATAGAGTCGCGAAGGAAAACGACCAAAGGTGCCCTGCGCATGATTTATGATAATACGTTCACTGGTGCCTGCAATCGAAACCGCTTGATCCAGAGAGCGGATAATATTCGCAGTTGAGCCAGTGGCAAACCCGATGGGTCGGTAT
>JAGGYP010000013.1 GCA_021162485.1 Thermoplasmata archaeon | reverse complement strand
GATAAATATCTACTAATAATTCAGCAAATTCATTAATAGAACGAGTTAAAGTATGTAATTGTGCTTTTCTACCACCTGGAATTATTCCAAACATATTTTTAACTGCCCCGGTTATAGTAGTCAAACTATGGGTCTTGAATTTAGGAACATTAATAATATAATCTGCCTCTGTAACTACCTTAGAGATAAAAAGCTTATTGAAGAATCTTGATTTTACCTCTACTTCTATAATTTCCTTAGCAATATTAGTTAGACAACCACCTGAAGCATCCAAAATTCCGGTCTCTTTAGCGATTTTCAGAGGATTAAAATGTATACTACCCGAATTGTCTCCAACAATTATTTCTTTTGCCTTACATCTTTTTAGTTTTTTTACAATTTCCGATATCAATCTTGGATCTGTAGTTACCCCACGTTCAGGCGGAAATGCCCCTAATAAATTTGGTTTTACCAAAACTTTTTTGTTATTTATCTTTTCTTCTATTTTATATTTTTCAAATATCTCATCTATTATCTCTGATATTTCATTACTTAAGATATCTCGAATTATTACCTGATTCATTTTTTTCTCTCTATTGTTATTTTTGGTTATTTTTTTCTCTACTTCTATTTTTTCTAATATTTTTCTTTCCTTCCCCGATTTTAATCTCTTAATATTTTCTCTATGTCTAATAACTGCAATAAGAAGTATTATTATACTAAATATAACATACTCATATGGTTGCTTAAACAATATCATAAAAAGTAACATAGCTGCGAGTGACGTAATAGAAGCTAAAGAAGCATATTTAGTTAAAATGGTAATTATAAGCCAAACCATTACCCCCAATATGGATATTTTTAAATTAAGCGCAAATATTACTCCAAATGTAGTTGCTATTCCTTTTCCACCTTTAAATCTCAGAAATATTGACCAATCGTGGCCACAAATTACTGCTAATCCCGCAATTATTAGAATAAATAAATTGTCAATATTTAAAAAATGAATTAAATATATAGAATATATCCCCTTACCAATATCTCCAATCAATACCAGAGAAGCCAATATTGGCCCTAATATCCGAAAAGCATTAGTTGCACCTATATTTCCACTTCCGTATTCTCTTATATCTATTTTCTTAAATAATTTAGCAATAATATATCCAAAAGGAATAGAACCTAATAGGTAACAAATAATGATAGATAAAATTACTTTCATATTACCTTCCTCTTTTATTTTTTTCTTGCTAAATTAATAATTACGGGGGACCCTTCAAACCCAAAAGTTTCATATAATTTATTTTCTAAATATCGAAAGTAAGAGTCATACATTAATTTAGGATTGTTTAAAAACAGCACGAACTTAGGAGGTTTTATTCCTACCTGAGTAATATAATTTAATTTTAAACCACCTCCTCTTGCATATTTTGGTGGATTTTTAGATACAATTTCTCTAAGAAAAACATTTAGAGCTGAAGTAGGAATTCTTTTACTATATTGAAAAGCAACTTCTTTTATCTTCAATAAAATCTTATTAATATTGCATCCGGTTACCGCAGAAGTTAGTATAATAGGTGCATTCTTTACAAAAGATAATTCATATCTAATCTCTTTAATTAGTAAGTTTCTATCTACTTCATTTTTAATTAAATCAAATTTGTTTAGTATTATGATGCAAGCCTTTTTTTCCTTTCTTGTATAACTCGCAATTTTTTTATCTTGCATACTTATCCCCTGGGTAGAGTCTAATATTAATAATACTATATCAGAATTATCCACAGCCCTATATGTTCTTAAGGTACTATAATATTCAACATCTTCCTTGAGCTTTGATTTACTTTTTAACCCAGCAGTATCAATAAATTTTAATTTTAATAAGTCCTGCCTAAAAGTTACCTCAATAGCATCCCTGGTAGTTCCTGGATATTCACTAGTTATTATTCTATTTTCCCCTAAAATGCAATTTAATAAACTTGATTTACCTACATTTGGTTTACCTATAATTGATGCTTTTATGGTATCTTCATCATCTCCTTCTTCTGGTTTTGTAGTTACAGTTGAAGTAAAACTAACTATTCTATCTAATAAATCACCGACATTTAATCCCTGTTCTGCTGAAATAATAAAAGGTTCCCCAAACCCTAATTCATAAATTTCGTATAATTTGAATTCGCTCTCTTTTATGTCACCTTTGTTTGCTACCAGCAAAGTTGGTTTATTTTTTTTCCTAACAATATTTGCTATTTTTAAATCATTGGGGTTGATTCCTTCTTTAATATCGACTAATAATAGTATTAAATCTGCTTCTTCTATTGCAATTTCAGTTTGGGCAATAACTTTATCATGAATTTTTTCTTTCTTTAAATATTCAATTCCTCCAGTATCGACAAGAATAAATTGGCGTCCTTTCCATTCACATTCTGCGTAGATTCTATCTCTGGTAATGCCTGGTTCATTCTTAACAATGGCAATTCTCTCCCCCACAATTTTGTTAAACAAAGTAGATTTCCCTACATTTATTCTTCCAATAATCGCGACGATCGGGTTTTTTAAATTAGACATTCTAACCTCTTAAAAAAATTTATTATGCCAATCTATGGTTAATTTATTTTAACGCTTTCTCTTATGATAGCTTTCATTCTTTTAATTATTTCTTCCGGTTTTGTACTTCTAAATATCGTTTGACCCGCTACCACAATGTCTGCCCCAGCATTGATAACTTGAGAAAGATTTTCCAAATTTATACCACCGTCAATTTCCAATTCAATTGATTTTTTATGAGAATTGATAATTTCTTTTGCTCGGGTAATCTTGTTAAACATTTCTGGAATAAACTTCTGTCCTCCATAGCCAGGGTTAACTGTCATTAATAAAAGTAAATCTATCTTATTTATTATATATTCAATTACATTTAAAGGTGTTGCCGGATTTAAGGCAATACCACATTTAACTCCCCTATCTCTTATGGTCTGTATAACCCTATCAAGATGCAGGCAAGTTTCATAGTGGACAGTTATAATATCGCCACCCGCTTTGATAAATGAGTCAATGTGGTTAATAGGATTTTCCACCATTAAATGGACATCAAGCGGAAGTGATGTTTTGCTCCTTATAGACCTAACAATATTCGGACCAAAAGATATATTAGGCACAAAATGTCCATCCATAATGTCCAGATGGATTAAATCCGCACCTCCATTCTCAATTGCTTTTATTTCACATCTTAAACAAGTAAAATCTGCATCTAATATTGAAGGAGCAAGTTTTTTTAACATAATTATACCACCTCATTTTGAATTTATATCTTCTATTATTACTTCCTACATTACTTCTTATACGCTTTACGCTAATAATCTTATGATTCTTGAATTCTGAATTTTATCTTTTCTTCAATATATAGGACATATAAGATCTTTAGGGGAGTAAACTCTCCTAAAATCTCTATACAACTTTGGTTGTTCCTTTTCAGTTTTATATATTAACTCCCTTGATCTATACAAAATAATTAAAATCCCTTC
>JAGGYP010000108.1 GCA_021162485.1 Thermoplasmata archaeon | reverse complement strand
TTTATATACTCCTCAATGGATAAATTTTCAGGTCTTAAATCCATATTAAATTCAGGAAGTTCTTTAATAAAAGAGAATATAGAGGTCTTGATTTTCTTCCTCCTCTTTGAAAACACTCTTTTTAGAAAGACTTCATATCTATTCCATCTATCCTCCCACTCCCTTATCCGTTTAAACTCAAAGAACATGGAATTAACATGAGGCGCAGGAAAGAAATTTTTCTTTGATACATCCTTAAGTTTTCTAAAGCTAAGGAAGGTCTGAAGAAACACAGAAATGGCAGAGTAGGTTTTTTTTGAAGGACAAGATTTAATTCTTTCACCCAATTCTTTCTGAATCATAAAGTATCCCCTTGTTATGTTATTTATCATGACAACTTTCTTTAAAATTTCAGTACCTGATGAGTATGGAAGGTTAGAGAAGAACACCAAATCACCATCAGGAAACTTTTCTTCTTTCAAAAAGTCCATAAATTTTACCTCTACATTCCTTACACCTTCAAGGTTGTTATAAATCATCTCTTTAAGCCTCTTATCTATTTCATAGGAGACAACAAATTTACATCTTTTTGCAATCTCTTCAGTTAGATTTCCTGTGCCTGTGCCTACTTCAATGACAAAGTCTCTATCTGTAATAGATGTAAAATTTAAAAGTTTATCAGGATCACCAACAAAAAAATTCTGTCCCCACTTTTTCTTTAAAAAAATACCCCTCTTTTTAATTTCTTCTTTTATGTTCAAATTTTTATTTCTTCTGAGATATCACCAACGAAAGGAATTTTCCAGTAATTACCTGTTATTGCATATACAAAAGCAACTACAGCTACGATAAAGAGAACCGCTCCGACCAAAAATTTGAATAGGAAACCTATTATTGGAATAAGGGAGAGTATTCCGTTGATTACTTCCACAATAAAAAGTATAAGTCCCTGTTTTGCATGAGCTTTTGCAAACTCACTGTTGGGTGCTACTGCGAAGGTTACAATAAAGAGGAGCGGTATATAACTTATAGCAGCAAGGAATTTGTTCTTCTCGACGTCTTCCTTTTTAAATTCCATCATACCTCCTTCCTCCGTAATTTTTTAATTTCTTCTCTTAGTTCTTTCAAACCCTCTTCCAATTCTTTAATCTTTTTTATAAAGTATTTCTCCTTTTCCTCCCATGTGGTATCTAAATAAAGGGAGGGAGAGAGCATTTCTTCACCCTCATCTTCTTCCTCAAAGAAAGATAGCAAACTATCCTCATCATCAAGGGAGTTTATCTCCTGTATAATTTCTCTCATTCTTCTTTCTCTTTTTTCCTCTTCAGTAAGTTCCTGTCTGTGCCATTTTATTAGCATAGACACAGGAATGTATATTACCGCTCTTCCATCTATCTTCCCCACAGTACCAAACCGATCTTTAAACTCTCTTATAAAGGATGGAGAAACAAGATATACATCCTGAAACTCACTCACAAAGACCACCGTAGCTTTTACAGGTCTTGCCTTTTTAATTCTTTCAAACTTTGAAAGAAACTTTTTCAGTGTGTCAAGTTCAATGTAAACTGCTTTGTCTCCAAAGTACTTATCCTTCAAAAGGTAAAACATCTCATTGAATTTGCTGGTAAAAGTTCCATATCTTAGAAGTGATACAAATGACTCACCGTATAAGAAATAGGTTCCTTGATTCACCATCAAAGTTCTCTTTACCCTTTCAGAGAAAATATCAGCTAAAACCTTCTTGGCAAGTAACTTAAGATCAGAAATCATATTTCAATTTTACCATGAGAAAAAGAAATAACAAAAGGAGATGGAGGTAAGACTCCAAAAGGATCAAGCACGGGTCTGCCTGATGAGAGTATGAGATCATATGGAAGTGTTGAGTGATTTGTCCCAATAACTATAACATCCGAATTTTTAATTAATTCTTTTGTGGGTTTTATACCCTTCAATTCCTCGCCATTTACCTTTATTTTTTCAATGAACGGATCGTAGAAATTTACCTTAAGCCCCTTTTCTATTAGAATTTCAATAAGCTTCAATGGTGGTGAGTTTCTTAAATCTCCGACATCCTTCTTATAGCTTACGCCAAAAACAAAAATTCGTTCTTTTATGTATGGTTTTAGTACTCTATGCCAGAAAAGAGGCATACTTTCATTTATAATATCTGCATCTTCAACCATAGAAAACCTCATTCCAAGACCACGGGATCTTTTTGAGAGAAACAGAGGAACGGTTGGTATGCACTCTCCCCCAGCCCCCCAACCGGGATAAAAGGCATTAAAACCGTAAGGCTTTGTTTTCGCAGCTTCTATTACCTCAAACACGTCAACCCCTTCCAGATGGCATAACTTTGCAAATTCGTTTATAAAAGATATGTTTATGAATCTGTATGTATTTTCAAGGAGTTTCACAAGTTCAGCAGTTTTTGTGCTTGATACAGGAACAATCTTTGAGAAAATGTTTGAATAAAAGTAAACCCCAAGATTCAATGAATCTTCATCTATCCCGCTCATAACCTTAGGGATTTCATAAAAAGGGTATTCGCTTCCTGGATTTATCCTTTCAGGAGAAAAGCAGAGGTAAAATTTTTTCCCTTTTTTTGAAAATTTTTTATATATTATCTCTTCGGTAGTTCCTGGAGGAAGTGTGCTTTCAAATATGAATAACCTCTCACCCTCTTTCCATATGCTTTTTATATCCCTTATAGCCATATTTATATACTTGAGGTTGGGAGTCTTGTTTTTGTTAAGGGGTGTTGGTACAGAGACTATAAATACGTCTACATTTTTTAAATCCTTTTTTGTATTGGTTGGAAAGAATGTTTTTCCAAGAACATCACTTATCTCTTTATCTTCCACATCAACTATATAGCTCTTTCCTTTGCTTAAAAGGTTAATTCTTTCCTCTGATATATCAAAGGCTCTAACTTTAAAACCTTTCCGTGCAATCAGTAGAGATAGAGGTAAGCCAACATACCCAAGTCCTACAACAGAAACCTCTATTTCTCTATTTTTAATTCTCTTTTTAAAACTTGATATATTCTCCACCAAACTCTGCTTCCTCTCCAAGTTCTTCCTCTATTCTTATTAACCTGTTATACTTTGCTGTTCTCTCACCTCTTGCAGGTGCTCCTGTTTTTATCTGATACGCATTTGAACCAACTGATAGATCTGCAATGTAGGTATCCTCTGTTTCTCCTGACCTGTGGGAAACCATAACTTTGTAATTGTTGTCCTTTGCAATTCTTATTACCTCAAGAGTTTCTGTTAGTGTCCCTATTTGATTTAATTTTATAAGAATTGCGTTTGCTATACCATTTTCTATTCCCTTGATTAGCCTTTCTTTATTTGTAACAAATATATCATCTCCAACAATCTGAATCCTTTTCCCCAATCTCTTCGTTATCTCTTTCCATCCCTCAAAATCATCTTCAGATAGAGGGTCTTCAATGGAAATTATCGGATATCTTCCCACAATCTTCTCGTAGTAATCTATCATCTCTTTGGCTGTTCTCTCTTTTCCTTCAAATA
>JAGGYP010000048.1 GCA_021162485.1 Thermoplasmata archaeon | reverse complement strand
TCTATCAAAACTATAGTGAATTTAAAGAAAAATCTAAAATCAAGAATAAATATAAGGACATTATATGGGGGCAAGGAAGGGGATGAAAATTAAAGTAAACCCTAAAAACATAGATACCTCAGAAAAATACCTATATCGAGCAAGAACTACAGAAATTAAAGTAAGTAGTTCAAGATCCATTATGACTCCAATTAGAGCAGTGACAAATTCTGAAATGAGAGCTAAACAAAATATTCCCACAGAAATACCAATAGATGCCGAGATTGGCAATATTACGATTAAACTAACATCAAAAAGAACTCATAATGTTGCATCTTTCATAAATAAAAATTCAGCGTATAATACAATAAAAAGAAAAGCATTATACCAATTGTTATCTATGCAATATTCTTTGTTTACGTATGTTTTACTACAACCAACAAAAGAAGCTATCCAATTTCTTCATAAAACTAACCAAATTGAGGAGTTTTCAAGATTACAATCAATTTTACAAGCAGAAGATTTGAATCTCGATGTGATAACCATTCCTTGGCTAGAATTACCACCTCAGCAATTTATAAGGTTGCATAAAAGGTATGTCACGCAATTTCCAGATAAAGAGATTATCCCCTTTATTGATCCCAAAAATGAGAGATACTTACCTGAAATCTTGACATATCTATCAAAAAACGAAAACACTGATACAGTTAATATTGTTGGAATTCTGTATAGACCGTGTAGCACCCATAGGATTAGCTATGATAGAATTTGGAAAACATTTTATGATAAAGACATTGGGATAATACTAACTGATGTAAGTAGGACTTTACTTAGAGATTTATCTAGCAACGTTTCAGGAGTTCATTATAGTGAATTTTTTATAGGGGATATATTGTCTTCATTTGTTGGTATTAGAGCCCCATTGGATTCTGAAGGAGAGGAAAATAGTAAAGAACCAATAGAACATCAACTAAAGTTCTTTAGGAAAGAAGCACTTGATGTTTTGCCTCTTTTCGATTTAAAAAAAGTGAATCCACACTGGATTGATAAAATTATTAGTGAAATAGGAGAGAAAAGCATAAGAACAGCCCTAGAAAATTACAAAGAAGCAGAAAATAGTAAAGACAAAAAAGACAAAAAGGTGATCTTATATTCAATATCTAAACTTCACGAATTTAAAGAGAGTAGACAAGAATTTAAAATTTCTCAAAAGTATATCAAGCAAACAGACTCAATAGATTACATAAAGGAGAAAGAAGCATTAAGAGAGATATTTTTAAGGCAAACTAAACTGTAACGCAAGCATCTTAGAGAATTCATCATTGGATTGCTAAAAATAACTTCTCCACCTAGTTTCCTATTCTTTCAATTCTTTTTGACTCTGATTTAATAAACACTCTCCACTCCAAGCTTTTCTTACTTTCAATTTTCATTCTAGGAGTTTCAAAGCTTCAAAGTGCTGAGGTAACACTTTTTGCGCAAGTGATTTTTTATCTAGAAGTTCTCTTAAGATCTGAGATTGACTGTTCTTATTGAACTTGCTCTTCCAAATACGTTTTGAGTCAATTTCCTTACCTTCTTCGAGAGGTACGTCGTACTTCAGCTCCATAGCTGCTTTAATGAGATGATCTTCGATACAGTGCTTTTTTGAAGGAATTTCGTCTAATCCATTAATCACTAGCAAAAATGTGAATTCTTTACCTCCAAGCTTACACTCATACCTCCTATACCTCTTAAAGCTACCAACATCTTCCGAATTGAATTGAATTTTTTCTTTTCGGAGATGACGTTCCACATTTTCATAAACCTCATTTAGCTCCTCCTCTTCTTGATCCATTATCACAAGTATTTTATTTAGTGGAATCTTCAAATATGTCAAATATTTAGGCAAATGCTTCAACACACCAATTCTTGTATCAGCAGGCTTTATTACACCCACAGACTTCTTACCATTAAGATGCTTGCATACTATTCCTAGGATTTCATAATCCAAACTCCCGTTCCCAATAATAATCAGAGAATTCACGCTCTCCTTATTTTCACCAATTATCTCATATCTAAGGCTTTTACAGATTTTTCTTAACTTACTAATCACTTTCGCCCGAGTTTGTGGCTGAGAAAAGGCCAACTTCATATTATCAACCCCTCAGCCATTCTCACATCAATTCCAGCTGATAACAGATCTTCCAACTCTTCGACCGATATTTTCTTTGTTTTGAGCATCCCATTCTCTAATGAAGTTATCATAATTGACGCGTTTTTGTTAAACTCTGCAATTATCCTAGCAGTTTCTATACTATGTGTAGCAACAACTACTTGCACACCGTTTTCACTGAGCTCTGAAAGCCATTCTGCAATACTTATAAGCATTTTAGGATTCATATGGGCCTCTATATCATCCCATAGTAGTATCTGAGGTTTATTAAGGGCATATAGTAATTTGGCAATGATATATACTTGGGCTCCAGAACCGAGATCACCAAGTCGAATCCTCGACCCATCAGCCAGCAAACTGAAAATTGATAATTTACCCCCAAAAAATGGTTCGATAGTTATATTAATATATTCTTCATTTACGAGACGTGAAATCTCCCTTGCTACTTCTAATGTTATTCCTAAATTAGCTATGCGAGCCCAATTATCCATCATATACTTCTGAGCGAGCTTAAGCAATTCAGATGAAATCAAAAGCGAATTAGGGGCTAGCAGAACATTTTCGTTGTCAGGATACGTGCGCCACTTATTCTGATGCATTTTAAGACTTCCAAAATATCGGATTTTTCTTCCTTGATACTCTACAATCCTACTCGAAATGTTTGTTGTTTTGTTTGTTTCAAGATATATGTCATCTTCTGTAGCAATCATTTTTAAATAATCTTGCTCACTCCATTGTATAATTGCCTCATCAGAAGCGTATTTATAAAGCAAAAAAGCGTAACCTTGGCTTTCTAAAGTTTTATGGAGTTCATGAAGTACAGCACCTGCAACACCGCCCAATACTCCTCCTGCAACCATTCTCTCTTTGCCCTCACTCACTAAGGGTGAATAT
>JAGGYP010000083.1 GCA_021162485.1 Thermoplasmata archaeon | reverse complement strand
CTCTATATGTTTTTGCAATAGACATAAGTGAAAATATTAATCGTGTAAAACTACTTACCGCTTCATTAAATGTATTTAGATTAAATATATCATATGAAACATCATATTTTAGTTCATCTAACTTCTTTGCAGTATCTTTTCCTATTTTTATAAGTTCATAAATATCATCTTTATCACTAAAAAGTTTTGTTTCCCTTAAATTTAACCACTTCATCAAACTCACTTTTTACTTACCTCCGGTCTTTTTTCAATACTTGTTATTTTTGGAGTAGAAACATCTTTAACTTCATTCAGCATAGCCTTAAATATTCCAAAGTATTTCTCAAATTCAAGTTCATCAACAGAAATACCAAATTTCTCTGAAATATCTGTTCTCAATCTTTCAAGAGCATCAGACAGCATTAATGATAACTTATGTGATAAATGCTTATTTACTTCTGATTCTTGTAAAGAAGATAACACTAATGAGTATTCTCTCATAATGTCCTTAATCTGATTCATTTGTGATAAGGATATTGCTTTTGACATATCTGCCCTTTCATTAGCAAGATCTAATTCATTTCTTAAGTGATTAACTTCTTCCTCAAGCAAGTTCTTTACTTTTTTAACTTGATATAATTCACTCATTAATCTCTTTATTTGCTCATCTTTATTTGACAATTCTTTTATATAATATTCTTCTCTTGTATCTACTGTATTACTATCACTAACTTCACTTTTATCAATCTTTGACACAACCTTTCCATCTGAATAAATAGGTGCAATAAATGTATTTGATTTTAATTCACTTACAATATATGGTTTATTAAATAATTCATCAAGTGATAAGTCAGTAGATATTCTACCTATTTCCTTACTTTTAGCATCCTTTTTTAATATCAAGTTTACAGCATAACCAACATCATATTCTTGTAATTCTATTGCATGAAGATATTTATATGTTCCTTTCTTGCCTTTGAATGGTTTTTTATCATATGCTAAAATCTTGACTGGTTTCTCTAAAATAAACTTTATCCTTCTACTTTCTTTCTTCTTCTCTATTTCATTTTTCTTATTTAGTGCTTCTTTTACTATTTTAACTTCTTCTGGTTCTATTTTACCCTTATACTTATCTATTTCTTTCTTTAACTTCTTTATTTCTTCTTCTAAATCATTATTTCTTGCAATTAATTCAGAAATTTGTTTTCTTGCAACTTCTGGTAATTTCTTAACTAAATCTGGAGTTAGTTTAAGACTATATTGTGGAACTTTTTTTTTCTTACTTTTAAATAACATTTTAAGCCTCCTCAACTGGATAAGAATCTTCACTTATATCGCTTGGTGGTGCTATAACTGGACCCTTTTTACCAAATTTACCATTTTTAATCAATAACAATAACATAAATAAAACAATAGTTAGCACAACAATGTATATTATTGGAGTAGGTATACTAAAATGCTTTTCTTCAATCATAAATGTTTTTGAGTATTCATTATACTTTCCTGTCTTTGGTAAAATAATTGTAATGTTCATTGCATCATTAGGTATTTTAAATCTTGCTTTTCCACTATCAAAAGCCAAATTATAGGTATTGTTTCCTATTAATATCTCTGCTGTTACATCATAATCTTTTGCTCTCCTATCACCACTTTCAACTTCAAAAGTGTATTCCCTACCTGAAATTAGAGTATCACTAATTTCACCATTATACATTGCTATAATTGATATATCTTCTCTCTTAACATTAACAGTAAGATTTCCAAATACATCATCATAACCTTTTTTAGTTACTTTATATTTATACAATCCCTCACACCAACTTCCAGAAAATGAAACTACACCATTATTATCAGTCATACCCCATCTATCAATATCACATGGAACATCAAGGTATATCTTAACTCCAGCAATAGGATCTAAACTATTCTCATCTATTACCTGAAATACAATATCTTCATCACTATTAAATTTATCTTTTATAATAACATTCATATTTGTCTTTTTATTTGAAACTGATTCACTTGATATATCACTTACCATATAATCAACTCTTTCACCCTTGCTATTATAATATGTTATAGTCATTGGTTTTCCACCTGCATCATCTGGAATTAATATGTTTGTTAGTCCATAGGTCTCCTTGCTTATTGGCTCATGGTTTGGTATTTCTATCAATAAAGATCCACTAACTAAACGATCATTAACACTCGTTTCAATTACAACCCAACCACCAGGAGCAACAGTTCCTCTTAATTTAATAACATCCTCTGGTAATTGTTCTTCAATATCATTTAGTTCGTATGAATAATCTTCTGTTGACTCAATTTTCATACTACATTTCTGTTCATTATTTCCAATAAATGTTGATAAAACTCTTATTGATAAATTACCAACATCTATACCATCAGATCCAACAATAGTATTCTCTGTAAGATTTTCATTACCATATGAAACGGTTATTAAACATGTTGAAGTCATACCAACATCATTTACAAATATGTCATATGGACCTATTGATAAGTAATTATCTGTTGATACAGAACCATCAAATATAAGTGATTTTCCCTTCATAACATTTATGTTAATATTTACATAGTATGTTTCTGTATTGTTATTTCCCGATTCAACTATTTTTAACTTACCAGTATAATTACCATAATTTGCATCATCAGGAACATTAATAGAAAAAGATATAGTGGAACTATGAGATTCACTTAAAGAAGTTGAGAAATCATTTAAAAATATCCAACTTGCTATGCTTCCTTCCTTACTTACAGAAATATCAACTGTATAATTTTTATCATTTTGTATTGTTATGCTTTTTACTACACTTTGACCTCTATCTAAAGTTAAGTCAAATGTTTGTTTTGATAAGGTTAAACACTTACCAACACTAAAAACAAGAGAGAACATTAACAATATTATTATTTCTTTTTTCATAACCTTTAGCCCCCTTTTATTACTCTTAATATTAATTGATTACTTTTATTATTTATAAGTTTTTTCATTTTTATATACCTTTTATGTCTTTAAGCAAAATCTTTCATTTTGATATATACTCATTATTAACAATATGAAAAACAACATTATTGGGAACAATATTAATGGATTCTTCAAAATTATGAATATTATTGATGTTGTTATTATACCTATCACTGACAATAGTGATGTATCAATGTATGGTGATTCAAAACCCCTTTTTTCATAACCAACCGCTTTATATGTATATTTTATTCTTCCTCTCCTATCATTATCTATTTTTGCTATAATGTTTATATATTTACTTGTTATAACTTCTCTATCAACCAAATTATATTTTAACATCTCTTGTGTTCTTGTATGTACAATTTTTAATGGAATGTTAAACTCATGAGAAATTTGATTTAAAGAGTATCCTTTACTTAAACCCTTCCATATTATTGCATAACTTCCAATTAATAAAAAATCTTTTTTTCCAATTCCTCCAACAAGAACATACTCACTATATTTACTAAAATCATCTGCAAGTATCATTTATATAATTATATTATTTCTATATTTATATGTTTTTCTTTTTAAAAAAACCCTTTTTCATATGCGTATTAAATAGTATTTATAAATATAAAAATTGTTGATTAAACCAACCTTTAGCCCCCTAAAGGCTCATTAAAAACAAAAAAAAGGTGAAAATAAATGAAAGGACAAATCTCAACCGCTGGTTGGATTACAATTGCTCTTGTGGTGGTTCTAGTATTTGGTTCAGTAGTTTATATAACACAGTTAAGCATTACACCTGCAGTAAGTTATGACGGGGTCTTCAAGGAATTAGGTAAAAACCAAACAGAATTAGAATACCCATTTTACAGTCATTTCAAGATATACACAGCAACATTGTCTAGTGGCTCAGTGTCCTCAACTGGAAACATGACCTTAGAGGTAGCAAATGGCACAACAATAGATTTCCCAAAACAATATCAGGGAGCATACTACTTCAAAATATCCGGTGGATCAGTTAGAAACCTTAACATAGAATACGATGTTGACTCAACAAACGATGTATTTGACCCAGATTCAATATTGCTTGAATCTGCAGAATTGTGGAACTACGATGAAAAATCAAAGATTGCAACATTGCCTATTGACTCTGAAGGAGAAATTGACTATGACACAGGTGTTCTTCCAAAGGGAGAATATGTTATCATACTGAAGTATTCACTGAAGACAGATGTTACCCCAAGTGCAACAGAGGGAACAGCAGATGCAATAGGTTATTTGAGTTTATCACTTGACACAGATGAA
Source organism: Thermoplasmata archaeon (assembly GCA_021162485.1). Classification (GTDB taxonomy): domain Archaea; phylum Thermoplasmatota; class E2; order DHVEG-1; family B8-G13; genus B8-G13. Next base: position 15,692 of record JAGGYP010000083.1, on the reverse strand, counting down.
GACCCATCTGGTGCAGAAGCAGATGAAATAAATGACATACCAGTAACAACATTAACAGTTTAAAGTAATCCACTAGCAAAAACAAAAGGTATTAATCTTTTTATTTTATTTTTTATTTAGGAAAAAGGTAAAAAAAATGAAACCAAAAGAAGCATTATTGCTTTCAATAGTACTTTCTGTAATTATTTACATAGGTATAAGTTTTGCATTTACTGGAAAAATATTCTCAAGTATTGATTCAATAGTTAATTCAATAACTCACCAGAAGTATAATATTCATTTCTGTGTAAATGATAAGGGATTTATAATATTACCAGATGTTGGAATAACAGATGTAAAAGTAACTCCTTTAAGTTTGGGAGAACTTGATATTTTTCAGAACATAAGATGTAATTGGTTTGGTTTTAAAGGTTATGCAATAGTTGAAGTTAGAAAAGTTAATGGAGATATAATTTATAAAACAAATATTAATGACATTCATGTTTGTGAGGGAGATAAGGTTTGTTTTGATAGAAGTTTTTCTGTTGATGGCAGTGATAATTATAAAATAACAATTAGATTATTTAATGAAAAATCAGAACAAATAGACACCTGGAGTACTGAATCATACCTGGTTGATAAAAATGAATAAAAAAGGTCAAACAATGATTGTATTCTCATTGATTTCAATAGTTTTACTTATATTATCCCTATTCTCTATAAACTATGTATTAAGCACAATAAAACTTCCTTTAGCAGTAATTGGAGGTATAATGGTATTTATATACTCTACTTCACTTATTATAGTAAAGTTAAGGGTAGGAAGAAATTATGGTGCTATATGTGGTGCTTTACTTGGTTTTCTAACATCCTATTATATATATCAATTGGATTTATTTACTTTATTTGTTTCACTTGTTATAATATATATAACAGGTTATGTGATAGCAATATTCACAAAAATGAAAAAAATAACAGACATGATTAAAGTAATCAAGGAGGGTTAAAAATTGAAAATAAAATATGAGTGGGTTGTTCTTGCATTCTTTGTAATACTCATAGGACTAGCAATAGCATCACCATTTATACCAACATTCTCATTGATATACTCAAAAACACCAGAAGTTGAAAGGGGAGGAACATTAAGTGGTTATATTGAAGCATGGATATATGATCAACCATATGGAACAGAGAGTGTAAGAAGCACGGATGAATGCCATGTTTATTATTACTCATCAATAGATGTATCAAAAGCACCAATAAGAGTATTGTTAGGTTCTCATACTTTAGATTGTACAATAAGCAAATGGTCTTATGCTGGTGGAGTTATTGGATGGAGAGCAACATATAGTTGTAATATACCCAATGATTTTCCTTTAGGAACATATAGTTTATTAGCAGAAATTCCATGTGATAATGGAAAAACAATATTAACAGAGGAATATCCAACAAGTATAAGGGTTGTTGCACAAGATACTTGTACCGCTGGTTATAAATGTAAAGATAAATATACAAAATGTTATCAAAAATCAGATTGTTCATGGGTAGATTGTACAACATGCATATATGGTTGTTCAAATGGCAAATGTAATGCTCCTCCTACAACAACAACAGAAGAAAAACCAATAGTTAGTATAAGAAAAACTATTGGTGATGTGTTGTTAAGTTTGTTTAGGAGTTTATTCGGGTGATAAAAAATGGAAAGAAAAATGTTAATAGGCATTATATTGACAGTGATAGGATTAGTAGGATCATTTATAATATATGCTGGAGTGTTGCAGTTTAGCATTGTACCTATGGAAATATACAGCAGAACAGATACCTCTGGAAATAGAATTGCAGTAGCAAAGTGGGTTAGAACAGAGGGACCAGGAACAATAAGTGGAATACCAAAGTTATCTATATATACAACAGGTGATCAAGTTGTTTTTGGTGGTTATGTACAGGTTTCAAGTTCTTCTCCAAGACCAATTAAAAATGGAGTAGTGTCATTTGAAGTATATGGACCAGTGGATAAGTATAATATAAGATTAGTTGATGAGAAATGTTATTTAAAAAGAGTATATTGCGGTTCTTCCCCATGTACATCAAGCGTAGTGGTTGCATCATATGAGAAGAATATAGGAGAAATAGCACCTGGACAAAGGTCAGCAGAAATAAAATTTACAGTAGATCCAAAAAATTTACAGTATGGTAAATACATAACAATAATGTATGTTCAAGATACAACATACACTGAAAAATCATGTGAAACATTAGGATTTACAACATTGGCAATAGATTATTGGAACTGGGAATATGGAAAATGGGCATATACACAATATATTAAAATTGCCAAAACAATTGGAATGATACTATTCCCCTTAAGTTTAATCGGTGGTGCATTATTGATTTTCGGTGTAATTTAAAGGGGAAAAGTATGAGGTGAAAAAATGTTAGGAATAGATACACTAATTGGATATGGTATATATGGCGACACTAAGGATTGGAAGAAAACAGCGATAGCAGGAGGTTTCTGGGGAATCATTTTGGCAGTGATTACATTTATATTAAGTTTACTTGGTGTTAATTATTCGTTCCTTTTAGGAACTTTTAATACACAAGTGTTATCTTGGATAGGATCAATAACAATAATAATTATACCATTAGCAACATTAATTTCTTCTATTTTAGGGGCACTGTTAGGAGGTTTAGCATACAGAATTAAGGAATGGCTTGTCGCCCAATTGTAAACCTTTTTATTATTTTTTTATTTTTTTTAGAAAAAATATTTAAGTGATAAGAAATATATAAAAATATATGTCAGAACCATTTCCCTTTGCACCAAAATCAAAAATTGCTTCTTTAAGTTTATGGTTATATTGCTTAATATTCATAATTTTATCTCAAACTGAGGAAGGTGGGTTAAATATCTTTGTATTCTATTGGGTTATGATAAGTGCAGTCATATTCTGGATAGGTTCTGTTGGATTTGAAAACATTACTGATAAATTGGGTTTGGATGTTAATAAACAATACTGGCGTTATCCTGTATATATTGCCATTGGACTATTAAGCGGACATTTGTTATTTTTACTTGCAAAAAGCAAGTTAATGCATTTAGCAATATACCCATTGCCACTTTCTTTTAAGTTATCATTCTCATTAATAGACACAGCAGTAGTTGTTAAAGCACTTGCTGTTTTTGTTAATTCATTTAGTGAAGAAGTTTTAAAAATGGGATTTGGTATAATAAATGCAAATTGGATTGCAAGAGATTTTAAAAAGAGTAAAAATGAATCAATATTGCTTGGTTTCTTATTAGCAACATTACAATGGGCATTATTGCATATAGGTTGGGGTGTAAATTTAATGAGTTATATATTCACTGTTATAATTGGAATGTTTTGGTTTATAATAGGTATGATATTTTATTTCATAAAGAAATCTCCACTTCACTTTGGTGAAATAGTTATAATAACACCAATATTTGCACATTGGATTTGGAATATGAATGCTCTCTCATTTCAAAGTGCTGGTGAAAGTATTTTTGCCAGTGTGATAATGAGCCTTTGGGGGTGGTAAATTGAAGAACAAAGTAGATATCAACATATATATCAGAGTAATAGCGGTGTTGTTATTTGTTGTGTATGCTTTTACTATGGTATACTTTAACAACAGGCTTTCAGACATAGACAACAAAGTTTCATTTATTTATAATTTATTCAGTAAAATACAACCAACAAACAACAATCAACAGCCACAAGTTTCATGGAAAAATGATTGCAGTAAAAGTTTTGACAACAAAAGTTATGATGGAGTGTTTATTTATATGAGTACTTGCCCACATTGTACAAAAATGAAACCCTTGGTTGAATCTTCAGATATGAAGTGGTATTGGATTGATGCAGTTAATTCAACATGTTACAGCGATCTAAACTTCACAAAATTCGGATTTAATGGATATGTACCTCACTTTTATTGCATAAGGACAGGGAAATCACATACTGGGGAGATGTCAGAGGACCTGTTTAATGAGTGGGTGAGAGAATGCAAAAACACATAAAAGATTTCTTAAAACATTTTATATTTTTTTTTAGTTTACTTTACATTTTATTATGTGTTCTAATAATTATTGGTTTTGTTGATATAAGAACAGCAATAGGTCATTCTATGTATCCCACAATGAGTAATGAAACAACAATATTGCTATGTATTAAATCAACAAATTATAAAATAGGTGATATCATAATATATAAAGCACCAAAAGGCAGATTTTATGTTGGAAATCGCCCTATTATAAACATAGCCCATAGGATAGTTGGAAAAAAAGGTGAATGTTATATAACAAAAGGTGATAATAATAAATATACAGATCCTATATGTGTTAAAGTAGATGATATTATATGCAAGGTGGTTGCATGGATATAAAAAAAATAACATTGCTCATAATTTCCTTATTTATGTTTAATTACTCTTATAGTTTAATAGATCCTGGTGCAACAGGTATTGTTTGGGAGTATTTAGAGAGTACATCAACAGTTAATCCCGATTCATATCATACTGAATACCTTAATTTAACAGATGCTTATGATTGGAAGATATATAGTAATATGACAGGATTTGCAACACCAGTATGGGAAACTCATTGTAATACAAGAAGTATGTCTTCAAGGCACTATACTTGCAAAGTTTATGATACATATAAATGCACTGTTTACACAAAGTATAGTTGTACAATAAAATGTACAAAAACAGCCACATCAAGCGAGTGCAATTTATATTACTATGCTCCAGATTGTACAACATCAGGTCAAGGGGAGAGTGCAACAAGTTGTTCATGCCAAAGGAGATATCAAGGTTCTGGTTCTGGTTTAGTATTAACTTGTGGTTCAACATACATGATTGGTGATGGTCTTTATTACCCAGGCATAAGTGCATATTTAGTAAGTGTAACTGGTGGTAGTCAGAACAATGTGGGTGGCGAACAAATAACATGCTCACAATCATATAATATTGTTAATTCAGAATGTGGTAGTTCGCCAAATACATGCACCTCAGTTCCACAAGCACAAACACCATCACAATCTTTTTCATGTGATACTGGTTGGGTTTCAACATGTACCCCAGGAGGAAAATATATGCCAAGGTCACCAGGTGTATCGCCAGGTTCATATACTGGTTATTGTGACACTGTCTTATGTTCATCATCTTGTACTAGTTGTTCAACAACATCATTAACATGTTATTCTGATAGTGCATGTTCAACTAGTGCTTCATGTCCAGTACCATCTTACTCATGGAGTTCAAGAACATGTTCTGAACAAGCAAAAACAACAGCACAATATAGTATTTCACCAGATACTTCTTGCACTGGAGTATGCCCCTCTGGATGGACATTAGAAACATGTTCTGGTTGTACTTGCAGTGCGGGAGGTGAAGTGCAGAATACTGGTTCTACAAAATGTGGATCTTATAGTGGATGTGGTTGTGATACTGGTTCTTGTTCATGTGACACATCAGGTCATTATAGTTATCAGAACACAGGTTCTACTGCGTGTGGTTCTTATAGTGGTTGCAGTTGTGGTTCTTGCACTTGTTATATTGATAGTTATACAGCATGGGCAGATACAAAATGTGGTGATGGACAATTATCGGATTGCACAGGAGCATGCACACCATCTGGTTCATGCGATACAAATGACTTATACCAATGTGACAGTAGTTCTTGTTACTACAAAAATGTTGGAACAGATAGTCCAGATTACCCACAATTAAATGTTTCAAATACAGTTGTATATACTGGTGGTGTTGATTTTGATAGTGAAACAGAAATAAATTTAAGCAGTTATTTATCACAAACAAACAATGAAATAAAGATGTATGGTGGTACAACAGGAAATTATACTAATTTTACAATATATGGTCACAGAAAAGTTAGAAGAAATTTAACATTTACAAATCTTACAAGAGAACAAAACCCAGAATATCAATCAACAGTAGATAATGTATATTATAGAAAACCTTATAACATAACTAATAATTGGACATCAACAGCAGAAAGCATAATATGGCAAGGTGAATGCGACTTTGGTATATGTGATGTTAATTCTGGAACAGTTGATAGTTTAAATGCAGGTGCTTCCCAATTAGTTTATACAAAGTTCCATGATGATAAATTAGAAGAAACATGGTTATCATGGAAACAAGCAACAAATAGAGTAACTACTGCTGGTGGTTATGCGTATATAAGTGCAGATTTAAACATAACAAACAATGATTCAATAGTAAATTTTACAAATATCTATTATGAAAATACTACAACATTTAATGGATGGTCTAATGATAAATGGTATGGATACTTTGATATAAATGCAAATAACAGTAAAACAATAAGTAATGCTATAATTTTAAAGAAAGAAAATGTGATAAATGTAACAATAAATCAAACATCAATGGTTAATCCATACACAGATGAGAATATAAAGTGGTGGTATAACACAACATGGAATAACACAGATAGTTACTTTACATTCTCAAATATATCTTACACTTTTATTTTGCCAAGTGATTGCAAAAACATAAAAGTTATGGTTAATGGGACTGATCAAACAACAAACTCAAGCATGGTTTCAATAAATGGATGTAATGTTACAGTATTTAACATAACATTAGGTCCTGGAGAGGGAATAGACCCAGATGTTTACTATGAAACAAGCCCTGTATATAAAACAGAGGGTTCGCTTACACCTAGAGAATGCAGGTATTGGGGAACAGCAGGAATTCAAAGATGCTATTATGATTGTCCAGATTGTTATGGAGAGATTGGTTATCCTGTTCCCTGGAGAAAAACAGTTAGCATACACAACAATTCAACAATAACATATTACAATATAACAGTAAGTTCAAGTATACCAACAAGCACTAAAGACGAAACATATGTTACATTGTATATAGGTAGTATAGAACAAACAATAGATTATATAAACATAAGTGAGGGAATAGTTAATTGGACAATAGATGAAATAGATCCTGATGAAATACAAACATATACATTATACATAAGCACAATAGAACCAACAGTCATAAAATCAAATGAAACAATTGGTTCAACTTGGTATATGTATTACAACATAACTGGACCAAGTGATCTTGTTTACAATAAAATATGGGCATATACACCAATAAAAACATTAGTTAGTGGTAAAGTGTATGATAACACTACGGGATATATGACAGACATTTCTACCGACAGCGATTATGGACCTCCATCAATACAGGACACTAATGGAGATGGATTATTTGATTGGATTGAATTTGTTAAGCCAGAAATAAATCAAATAAACAAAATAGTAATCTCGGGTACTCCTGGTAGAGGAGTTATTTGTCAAGTTGTAAATAAAACCCTTACAAATGCACCAGTTAAAGTAAGTGACTATCCTATATGGAATTGGACAGTTGTATGTCCTAATTACAATCCAATTATAGTTAAATATTCATATATGTTTTCTATACCTGTTGATTCATCTGATGTTTATATTGATGGTATTCCAACAGAGCCTGGTTTTAGAACAACACCACCATATGGACCTTATGTTGTATTAAGTGGAAGTTTAGACCCAAATACAAATGATACACATTATATAGTAATGAAGACAAAACCAGTAACATATATGGTTAAAGAAAAGTTCCCACCTCTTTTCTATGTTGGCATGAATGCTAGTATTGTTTTAGAAGTAACTCTAACCAATTGGGCAACTGAAGATCAAAATAATGTAACCTCTGAAATACCAATAGAATATGGTAGGAATATAAAAGTTTTTGATAATGATAAATTAGTAGCAAGTGAAGATGAGGTTTTTGGTTCATATACATTAAATGTATCAAATATAAGGGCAGGTGAAACAAGAACAGTTTATATCTCATATGAAATTCCAACAGCAGAAGCATATGTTAAAGAATATAGAAGAAAGATAATAAATAATACAGCATATGTGTATTATCCAACGAAAATAGTTTCACAATCATATATTCCACTAAAACCACTACATATACGGTATAAAATAGCAGAACCAGATAAGCCTTTTATATGCAAAAATGTTAAATTTGTATGGCTATCAGATGAAAAAAATTATTTATCACCACAAAAACCAAGAAAAGAACTTCACTTTAGATGTGTTAATTATTCCACAGTAGAGGTTACATTAGAACCGCTTGATGTTGGTGGAACTGAATATATAGATTTATTTATAGAAGAAGTAAAGCCAGGTATTATGCCACCAGAAATTATTAAGGGGTTTTATGATATAATAGATTTCATATTTAGAAAAGTAAAGTTATTTTTGGATTGGATTACAGGTTTATTTACATAAGCGATAATTTTTTATATATAAAGTATATTTAAATGTATAATGAAAAGAAAGATTTTAATTATATTGATTGCATTAGTTGTTTTTAGTTTTCCAATAATAATAAGTGTTGATAATTTAGGTAGCAGTGGAAATCAGATAACATCACCTATAAATTATAAAGCAACAGTGTGTGTTAGGATATTAAGAGCAGATGGAACAATAGACAATGTTGGTTGCAGTAGTAATGTAATTACAGAAAGTGGTTTAAATCATATAAAATACCTATTGGGAACTGGAATATCATCTGATGCAGTAAAATACATTGCTTTGGGAAATGGAACTGCTCCAACAAGCACATCCACTTCTCTTAATAATGAAATAACTAATTGTGGTTTGACAAGAGCAGAAGGAACATATACAAGTAATGGGGTTGGAAATTGGAACATAAGCAAAACATGGACTTCTACATGTGATGGTGTACCAATAAATACAACAGCACTATTCAATGCTTCTTCTGGTGGAACAATATTCGCTGGACATAACTTTGGAACAAGAATAGTATATAGCAACGATCAAATACAAATAAATTGGAATATAGCAGTTTCAGAGAGTTAGTTTAGTAAAACTTTAATATTTAAAAATAGTAATGTAAGCATATGAAGAAATCTACAATAAGGACAACTGCAATATTTATTTTTCTTATTTTAATTCCAATTTTATATATGAAATATGCAAATGCATCTAACTATTCAAATGGTGATTTTAATGCTACTTTTAAACTTGTTAAGAATGGTATATCAAAAAAAGTATATGAAATAGAAATTCAAAATACTAAAGATTATGATAAATATCTAAATTTAGGTTTTATATTTCAACAAACAAACTTCAATATTGATAAAGTAAAAAATGTAAAGTTATATGAGTTGGTACAAACAACAAAAGAAGTTCCTAATTTTGTTTATGTTAACAAGACAGTAATTCACTTTATTGAAGATAAAAATTTGAATTCAAAAGGAAGTTTATCAAGTATAAATGAAAATAACATAAGTACAGATGAAAACAAAACTAATAAAACATCATTTGCATGCAACATAACAATACCTAAATCATGTATACAAATTAATAACAGTGCATATAGGTGCATTGAAAGAGTTAAAATACAAAATGGCACTAAAATAAAGAAAGTTTATTCATGGAAGAGAAATACAGATTATGGTATTTATAAAAAATTTTATTCAAGAATTACATCTGAAAAAGGTTTCCTTAAAAGAGGAGATGTAAAAACATTGTCAATTAAACATAGATCACCTATATTGTTTAAATCAAAAGAAATAAAAAAATTTAGATTAGAGTTTGAAGTACCAATAACAAAAAGTGAAAGTGGCTGGGGAAGTTCTGGTCTTTTAGGAGTGTATGATTATAATACATTGGAATACCATCATCCCTGGTGGAATTCTTCTTGGCTTTATAGAAAACCAATTAACATAACTTCTGCTTCAGATTTGACAGATTATCAAATTGCATTTAACATAACTTACAATACACATATGAATGGAGATTTTTCAGATTTAAGATTTGCAGATTCTGATGGCAATGAGTTATCTTATTGGATTGAAGATAAATCTAATGAGGAATGGGCTTATGTTTGGGTAAAAACAAATATATCATCAAGTGGAACAACTATTTATATGTATTATGGAAATCCAAGTGCATCAAGTGAAAGCAATGCAACAGCAACCTTTGATTTTTATGATGATTTTGAAGATGGTGTTTTTACTGACAAATGGCAAGTAACTGCTGGTTCTTGGGCTGAAGAAAACGGTTATTTACATTCTATTTCAGGGGCTTCAGCAAAAATACGATCTTTAATAAATCCATGTAAAAATGATGAATGGTTTTTAAAAGTAAAAGTGAGAAGTCATTCGTCTGGTAGTGGACGAGATATCGCATACACTTTCTTATATTCAAACAATGATGATTCTACAACCTGGAACAACATACTTTTTAGAACATACTCTTCAGCAGATAATTATTTTACAATAAGAGATCAAGATGTTAGTTGGGATAATACAGCACACAGAATGATGTCAGGTGTTGCATACTTAAACACATGGTTTTTGGTAGAATGGTATCAAACAGCAGACAGCCAAACTGTAAAAATAACAAATATGACAAGCGGTTACTCGCAAACATCTAGTTGGACAGATTTATATGTTGATTATTCAAATGGAAAAATTGTATTAACAACAAACGATGGAACTCACGATTTTGATGATATTATTTATGGAAAATATGCCTCTCCTGAACCAAGTTATTCAATAGGAAGTGAAGAAATTTCAAATGTGCCTCCTGTTGTTTATGAACCAATAACATATAATTCAAGTTATGTTGAAAAAACAAATTTTAGTAGTGGAAGTAATATTATTATAAGAGTAAATGTTACAGATCCTGATGGTGCAAGTGATATAGATAGCGTATTAATAAGCATAATTGATAATTCATCAAACATAATTATAAACAATGAGAGTATGACAAACATTTCAACAATAAGTGATGGATATGTTTATGAATACAACTATACATTGCCACTTGATATACGATCTGGAACATGGACTATAAATATATATACAAATGATAGTTATAATCAATGGTCATCAAACACAACAACATTTTATGCAATAGATAAAAATCCTCCAACAATAACATTTATTTCACAAACACCAGCAAACTTAAATGAATCTTCAACAGAACATGTGATAATACAATTCAATATATCAGATGCAAGTGGAATAAATATGAGTAGAATAGCATTTTTTCAAGGAGTAAATCATACATTAACATCTGACTTCTTCCACTATAATTGGTCTTGGAGATACCCAGCAAGTGAATTACAACCAGACATGAGAAGAGCAGATAACAGGAACATGAGTTACTGGTTTGATTATGTTGTATTTAAAGAAAGTCCAAATGACATTTGGACTTTTGCAGGTTATGATAATTCAACACTTCAATTTAACTTTACTGGAAGTGATGATGTTTATAAAACAGTAAATGTAACATTCTTCTCTGCTCAAATGCTAATGCCACAAATATTTCCATTTGATAAATTATATTTGACAGCAGAAAATAAAACAAATCAGTATATAAACATAAACAAAAATAGTTGGCTAAAAATAAGGTTTTATCCAAAAATGTTATATAATTATACTGAAGAAAATTATACAATATATATTAGTTTAAATATAGATCCTGATATTACACCAAATACAAGACCGCTTGAGTTATACTTTTGCAATTCCTCTTATGTTAATGGAAATCCAGTTAGCAATGATAATTGTGTTTATATTGAGAAGATAGATTCAGATGATAATAGAAGTTTAATAACAATAAATCAATCAAGTTACATACAAAAAACATTTTATATAAAAGATGGTGAAATTGCAAATTTAAAGGTCACAGATGAAGCATATATTGTTTTAAGAACATTAGTGCCAAATGTAGAATCTTTTAGATTACACTATGCGGATGATCAAATAAATCAATATATTAATTTCAGCAATTTCAATAATTCATGGATTTCAACAGATAGTGGATCAACCTGGAGTATGACTAATTACACACCTGACTTTTACTTTATAACAGTTCAACCAGAGAGAGATAAAATTATGTACTATGTTTATGCATGTGATAATGAAAACAATTGTGGAAATTCAACAATACAGTATGATTCACTTGATAAAGTAAATCACCCACCAGATGAACCATTAATAATTTCACCAACTGAAAATGAAACAATAAATGGTTTGTATAACATAACATGGCTTACAATAGGAGATCCAGATTTTGATCCCTTTAATGCAACAGTATATCTTTGCAATACAAATGGAAGCATAAATTCAACAATTGCAACAAATCTTACTGGAAACAATTATCAGTATACATTTAAATATGAAGTAAACTTTTCACAATATCCAACAGGCAAGTATAGAATAAACATAACTTTATGTGACTCTCATGGTCTCTGTTCTTCATCAATAACACCATATAATTTTACAATATACCATATACATATCATTGACATAATTTCAAGTTTAATATTAAAACCCTTAATAGAAGTAACATATGGAGGAGTAATATCAATAACAAGTTCTGTTTTAATGTCAGAAAAAATGACTTCACTATTAACAACAGTAATAAGAGTTGTTAGTTCAATTAATTTATCAGAAACAATAAGTTTTATAACTTCATATGTAACATCAATAGTTAACAACATAAAGATTTCAGCAGTACAAACACTAATATCTCCAATTAGAAAACTTTTATATGAAATATATCCATTACCATATTCAATATATGGAATAACAGAATACTTTGGAGTAATTTTATTAATACTTGTCTGTGTAATAACAATATTGGGCAGTCTTGCTTATGGATATTTTAAATCACAAAAAACTGTTGAAGAATGAGAGCCTTAATAAGTTTAATTTGGGGAATGCTTGTTTGTTTAATAGTCATACCTATAAACATGTATATAAACATAGATGAATTATACATAAGCACAATAGAAGTTATTTTGATTAGTGTAATATTTTATATCTATTATTCAAATATTGAATTTGGTGCTATTTTTGGTGTATTAACAGGAATAGGATGTGTAATAACATCAGAAACAATAAGAGTATTCTCTGAAAATAGAATATGCCCACATTTATTTATAATATATCCATTCATAGGTTTGTTGTTAGGTGCTGGTATAAGTACAATGAAAGAAGCAACAAAACCAAGAGGTAAGGTTTTTGGAGCAATCATAACATTCTTTTGTTACTTGTCTTCAATAATCCTACTATATATATTTAAGTCATATACCAGCCAAACATATTTTCCAGTTAGAATATCTTAACAAAATACATTATTAAAAAATTATTCTGATTCCTTGATTATTAGAATACCTGTTACCAAAGCCCATACCCACACAATAAAATAAATAGTGATTCCTATTAAAATTCTTTTTAAAAGGAATAATGAAATTGCCATAAAGGATAAAAGTAATTGCATAATTCCCTCAACAGTTCTACCGCCAACCAAACTTCCTACTCCAGGTACAAAAAATATATTTAGTAAAAAAGATAATACTGCTATAGTCTGACTTGGTTTTTTATTTTTTTCTGACATTTATTAAAATATAGTTTATAGGTATATATAAAATTATCGTTTAATATTTACATAAGGTTAATAAACATAAAACAAATATCAATAATTATGTATATTAAACCAAAAAGTTATAAAGAAATATGTAAAGAGTTTGGCGGTGAAATAAAAAACAATGTTTGTGTTGTTGATGGTTATCCAATGGATTATGCATATTACTTATTCAATAATAAACCACAATCACAAAAACACATTTCCATGAATCCAGATGAATTTCTATCATTAGTACCTATTGGACCAGGAGTCATAAGCAGGAGCAAAGTTAAAGAATTAAAATCAAAAATTAAGAACAACATACCACTTGATCCACTATTTTTAGATATTGATTATGAAAGTGGTGTTGTCCTTGACCATGAAGGCAGACATAGGGCTATTGCATGTAAAGAACTTAATATATGCAAAAAAGTCCCTGTTATAATATTTTACAGGAATAAAGACTATGGGTATATAGATATAACTAGGGTTAAAACCCCAATATCACTAAGACCAAGGACTACTTATTTATGATTTATTAACTCTATCTTTTTCAAATTCAATAAGATAATTTATGACTTCATCAATACTTCTAAATCCCATATCAATCTTCTTTCTCAATAGGTATTTTCTGGTATCATCACTAATAAGAATAGGGGCTTTTCTTCTAACAACAACTTCCTTTTCTTTATCTTTACTAAATATGCTCATATTTATTTTTATGCAAATATTATTTATAAACTTTTTCATATTATAATATTAATACTTACTAATGCCCTCCACAAAGGGAATATATGATAAAATGTATAGAAACAACATGACATATTGATTAAATATGAAACTTGGAAATCCTATTTCTATGAAATCAACTGATGCAGACATAAAACAAAGCATAAATGTTGGAAATGCTAAATAAGAAAATGGTTTTTTAATCATTGATATTAAAAACACAATTATTAATGAAAATCCAAATCCTGCAAACATAACAAAGAAATTTGGTTTGCATCCAACTAAATAAGTTTTGCCACTATATGTATAAAATGGTATGTATTTAAACATAAATCTTATGCCAAATTCATATGATATATATTCAACTTTACATCCAAATATTGATCCAATAATTGCATGTCCCCATTCATGAAGTATCAAAAGAGGTAAAGAGATTATGTTTGTCAGCAAATATGCTAATAAAATTGCTAAAATTATGTTTAAAATCATCTTTGACATATTTATCATCCTGTTATGTTTAAGTTTGACATACTAACTGTAAACCCACTTATTAATAAAATTATACCTGCAATTGCAATAGTAACCATAATTGTCCAAACAACTTTAACTATAATATCTTCTTGTTTATTACGCAACACCATTATGATTAACAAAAAAGCCAATAGAAACACAAGGAATATAAGCAATTGCTTTGGGAAACCATACACTATTTTATATGCTTTTGAAATACCGTTTATCAATAGATTAATTACTGTTTCATTTTTCTCCATAACCTAATCACCGTTATAATCAAATTAATTAAAGCAACAGCAGTTAATATCCAGAAAGCCCTATCAAACCAACTCCATTTTATGCCAACAACAGGAATTTGTTCAAGGCAATTATCTATACCAGACAGGGAGACCAATATCATACCAATTGTTTTTATTATTATGAATCCCAATAGAAAACCAGCAAATATAACAACAAGAAAATACAATAATTGTTTATCCGAATTTTTTATTTTATTTGAAAACAACTTGATTAAAACAGTAGAGATAATTGCACCAAGCATAATTTCATCACTACCAAAACCACCGGGAATACTTATGGGTCCTATTTTAATCATTGGCAAAACCATCATACTACCAACCATGCAAAAAAGTATGTTTAAATGTGGTGAGATTAAAGCCCATAGAGATTTAGAAATTAAAAAACCTGTTAATGCATCCAATAAACAGTATATAAAAATTGCTACAATTATCATCCATTTTATTTTAGATCACCTTTTTTTAAGTGTTACTAGAAATATTACTGAAATCAATGTAAATAACACTGCTGAAATCATCTTACCAAACAATCCAGGAAATGGAAAATAAGCAAGTAATTCATCAAAAAACCTACTCCAAACAAGTGAAACTGCTATTAATAAAGCCATTCTTATCATATTAGTTAATTCATTTTCAAATGGGTCCATATTATTATGTTATATAT
>JAGGYP010000062.1 GCA_021162485.1 Thermoplasmata archaeon | reverse complement strand
GATGATTCACATATTAGTAGTTGCAGCTTGGTTTTTCTAATCCCTGAGTTTGCAGATGGAGAGGAGAAATATTATGTTTATTATGATGATGAAGAAAAACCAGAGGTAAAATATCCAGATCATGTTAACGTTAGTAGAGAACATTATTATTATGAGCCTATTCCAGGGCAAAAAGCAGATATTGATTATTACAAAATAGTGGATGATGGTTTTTGCGTATATGGTGTTGGTATCAAAGGTTTGATGATGACTGAATATGCGTCTCAGCTAATTTTTAGACAAACCAATGGGAAAAAAGATTTCAGCTACAGATACTGGGATAGATTAACCTCTTTCTGTTTCCAATATGAAAAATCCAATGGTAAATTTGTAACAACACGGGAAAAACTTGTTTCAAATGAGATTTATGTTGATGGTAATTTAATGGTTTCTTTTGGTATAACAAGTTCAACATCTGATGGCAGCATAAGAACCACAGATGTTTATAAATACTATCACTCAAATTCAGATGTTAGAAGAATTTGTGTAAGAGTAAAACATAAGGTTTTAAAGGAAATTGAAATAGAAAATAAAGAGAGAGAAGGTTCTTTTGTTTTCAGCAGTGGTTTTAAAACAAGGAGTGAAGCAAACCCGTTTCTTAACACCGGTGAAATTTTACCATACGTTCACTTTTATAGTGAGGAGGATAGTATAAAAGAGATCAAGGCTGATGTTAATCCAAAAGCTGAAAATGAGGAATACCTAATATCTGTCGAAGATGATTATGATCTTGGAAAACGTGCATGGTTTTCTGTAGATGAGGGTATAGAGGGGAAAGCACATGGTATAATATTCTCATCTAATGAGGGTATAATTAAATCTGGTGAAAATGAAAGGGATGGTTTGCAATTATTATTTGTTCAAAAACAAGAGGTGGACATACCCGGATTAGAAGCATATTCATCAGGTGTAGACTGTTTTAGAAACGCCTATGAGAAGGGATCAACTATAGACGCCTCCATACCTTCAAATCTTGTAGTTGAATTTGAAAGCGAGTTTTTAACCACAGAGAGCAGAGGATATAGGTTTATCCAAGAAGAGGCCAAGCTCTCTCAGTCTCTATTGAAATATAGACCCAGCTTAGGAGGAAAAGTGAATGAAAAGGTAGAGGAAAAAAGACTGTATAATCTGACTGTGTTTACTCATTTTTCCCCATCATTCCCATTAGGAGCGCTGATTTCAACAGCAACCGGCAAGAATTTCTCATACACCTATGCAGAGCTATACAAGGATGGAAAACTGGTTTCTTCTGGTATATGTAGTAGAATATCATTGTCTGGCGGTCTGGATATAGATGTATCAAATCTTAGCCTAAAAAGTATCTTGGGATTGTTTAACTGGAGTGATGTTTCTCTTTTCAAAAAGATACGTTTTCCAAAATTAGAGAAAGGAGAATATATTGTTAAAATTTATAGGAGAGTTAGGGATAACTTGTTTATAGGTGTCAAAAAAGTTTATCTAGATGAAAATAAGAAAATCCATATATTTTGCTCTCACCAGGGAGAGTTTAGTATAAAAATTGTTGATCAAAATGGTAAAGGTCTACCAAATGTTAAATGCAGCCTACTTTTAGATAATATATCATTTGCTGATTTAACAACCAGCGAAGATGGAGAATGCAAATTACTAGCACCCATAGGAAAATACAGACTTAAAGTATTATACAATGGTTTTTCTCTAGCTGATGAAAACATAAGAATTGGTTTACTTAAAAAATCAAAACAAATTAAACTTGATGTCTACCCCTTAAAACTCATCGTAAAAGATAAACTTGGCCTACCCCCAGGCGTGAAGACTAATGTTTTACTAACAAGTAATGAAATGGAAGAGCCCACAAATATAATACCAAGAGAAACAGGAAAAGGAGTCTATTCGTTTGATAATCTTTTACCTGCAAATTATATAATAAAAATCTCACATGGCTCTATTGTTGATGAAAAAAATATAAAAGTTCCTGTTAAGGATAATGTGCTCGATATGACTTTTACACCTTTGTTTAATATCAAACTAGACATACTAGATAGAAGAGGTCTTCCATTAGATGATATAAAAATTATAGCAAATAGAGAAAACAAAAAAATTGAGAAATTCGCGGACAACCATGCTATGTTTTCTCTACCTCCTGGAGTCTATAAAATAGATGCGTATTATGATAGCAATCTTGTAGGATCAAAAAAATTAGATGTTACAAAAGATGGGAGTGATTATATTCTAACTATTAAAGGGCCTTTCTTTCCCCTTCTAGTAGAAATCTTTGCTTTAGTAGGAACCATAGTAATGGTGTCACTGTTTCTGCTAAGAAAAATTTCCATGAGTTTTCTATTTAGAATGCTAGCATTTATTTCAATAATAGGCGCTCTAGTTCTACCATGGTGGAGCTTACATGGCTCATCTACCACGCATATTATTGAAAGATGGTGCAGCGCGTATCTAATTCCCTCAAACATTGTAACTATGACAAAATTTGGAGACAATTCAGTTGGTGAATTATCAAATATTCCCCCAGAGTTTAACATTTTTCTATCAGCAATAATTGCAACAACCATCTTAGGAGGATTTTTAGGAATTATATCCGTGTTAATAAAAAGACGTAGAAAAATTATGATGTCTATTTTGTTTATTGGGCTGTTTATCTTAATTGCATCTGCTGGGTTGTATGTGTTTGCAATGAATGAACTCTGTAAAGTTGGCTTGGGAAGTTTACAAGGTTTTTCAACCTTGAATATAGAAAACCCGTTTACTGGAGAGTATGTCAACATTGAAGCAAACTGGGGTCTTTCGATTGGTTTCCATATGCTTTGTTTCGTTATTTTTCTAATGGTTTTACCAATTATTTTGGATTTTTTGAAAGCTAAATCGTTTAAAAATAAAACTTAAATAAACACCGCCACTTATTCCCTTCTTATGTCAGAAATAATAATGACAAATCCAGCTACAGGTGAAAAACTAGGTGTTAAAAAATGTTGGACTAGAAAACAAATATTAGATGCATACAAAAAAGCACGTGAAAAAGCAGAATCTTTTAAAAACACCACTATTGAACAACGAATTGAAGAGGTTAGGAAGATAAAGAGATATATTGTAGAAAACATGGAGGAAATCGCTGAAAAAATTTCTAAGGATCTAGGTAAAATAAAAAGCGAGGCATTGCTAATGGAAATCTTTCCTGTTCTAGATTGCATTTCCTATTATGAAAAAAATGCAAAAAAGATTTTAAAAGATAAAAAGGTTAGAAATCCAATTTCGTTGATAGGAAAAAAATCATATGTTTTCTATGAGCCATTAGGTGTTATACTTGTTATAGCTCCATGGAATTATCCTTTTAACTTGTCTTTTATACCTATAATATCAGCAATAATTGCTGGTAATGTTGTTATCTACAAGCCATCTGAGTTAGCAACATATACTGGAATGCTGATAGAAGAAATATTAGAAAAAAGTGGTTTCGAAAAAGGAGTGGTAACTGTTGTTTATGGAAGAGGAGGAGAGATAGGAGATGCTCTGATTGAGGGAAAACCTGATAAAATCTTTTTGACAGGCAGTACAACTACAGGTAGGATTATAATGGAAAAAGCTGCCAAGTATTTGATCCCAGTTGAGTTAGAGCTAGGTGGAAAGGATCCAATGATTGTATTTGAAGATGTAAACCTTGAAAGAGCTACAAATGCAGCAGTTTGGGGCAGCCTTCTAAACTCTGGACAAGCCTGCGTAGCCATAGAACGCATATATGTGCAGGAGAATGTTTAT
Organism: Thermoplasmata archaeon; assembly: GCA_021162485.1. Taxonomy (GTDB): domain Archaea; phylum Thermoplasmatota; class E2; order DHVEG-1; family B8-G13; genus B8-G13. Next base: position 8,827 of record JAGGYP010000062.1, on the reverse strand, counting down.
GATGATTTTGTTAAACTGGTTGTGGAGAAGGTCAAAAAACTTAGACAAGGATGGAATGGAGACTATGATATCGGCTCTATGACATCTCCGGATCAGATAAAAATTGTTGAGGATCACATAAAAGATGCTGTTAAAAAAGGCGCTAAGATACTTGTCGGAGGAAAAAGAAAGGGTAAAAGCATGTTTTTCCCACCAACTGTTTTAGTAAATGTAAATCACAAAATGAAAATAATGAAAGAGGAAACCTTTGGACCTGTAATATGTATAATGAAATTCAAGGATGAAAAAGAAGCTGTAAAGCTTGCAAATGATACTATATATGGTCTAAACGCGAGTGTTTGGTCAGACGATATAGATAGAGCTGTTAGAATAGCTCGGCAGATAAAATGTGGTGGTGTAGCTATAAACAATGCACTGACAGCATCTGCAAACTTTGCCCTGCCCTTTGGTGGTACAAAACAAAGCGGCATGGGAAGATACCATGGACCCTATGGCTTATATGCATTTTCAAACATCAAAGCAGTTATGATAGAAAAAGGGAAAAAGGAGACAGAGATCAACTGGTACCCATTTGGAAAAGAAAAATATGAGAGGTTTTTAACAACTTTTAAAAGCCTATTCTCAGAAAAAACAGTTGATAAAATAAAGGGTTTACCTGCAATGATAAAACTCATGCGTAACAAATAAATTCTCAAAACTCTTTTTTCATTTCAAACATAGCTCTCTGATATTCCCTGCCCTCCTCAGGTAAAACCTTAGTCTTGCCTAGACAGGAGGAGAGTATAAAGATTTTGCAAATCTGTTCAACTACTCTAGCAACTTCAAATGCCTCATCCAGGTTTTTACCACAGCAAACAGCTCCATGATTAGAAAGCAAAGCAGCATTTTTGTCTCCAAGAACATTTAATAAATTCTCAGCAAGCTCATCACTTCCAGGAAGAGCATACCGGCTTACTGTTAGCTCTCCACCTATATGAGAAAATATTTCATCAAGAAACACAGGGATAGAATCCACAACAGATGAAACTGCCAGGGCATACTGAGAATGTGTGTGTATAATCGCCTTGACATCATCCCTGTTTTTGTAAATAGCTGTATGAAATGGTGTCTCAACCGAGGGGTTTCTCTTACCTTCTAAAACCTCTCCATCAAGGTTTACAAGCAAGATATCATCTGGTTTTATATCCCCATAGGGCAAACTACTAGGCGTAATCAATATTTTCTCCTTATCAACTCTGCAGCTAATATTTCCACATGTTCCATGTGTCAGATTCTCTTTTAAAAGTTGTATACCAACCTCTATGATCTTTTCTTTCAATTCATCAATATCCATTTCCATACTCACCTACAAATCTGCTATCTTATAATATAACTCCTTCCATCTTTCATAACCACTTTCATACAGCTTTTTGTCTACTGGCAGTATTTCCTCTCGAAGTTCAAACATGTTTTTCAAGGCTTCTTCAATATTTTCATACAAACCAATTCCAACCGCGGCACCTATTGCACATCCAAAGGCTGTTCCCTCCTCAACCTTTGACACTAAAATTTTTCTACCTGTTATCTCAGCAAGTGTCCTAAGCCAAACACTGTTTCTTGTCAAGCCACCTGTAACATAAATGTTATCCACGCTGTTCTTTGTTATCTCCTCAAGCAGTTCAACATTTGCCCTTATAGCAAAAGAAATGTTTTCCAAAGTTGATCTTACAAAATGCTTAAACGAGGGTGGCTCAGGATTCATAGGATGAGAAGGTTGCTGGAATAAAAACATTCCAGGTCTTACTATGGACATATTGCTGACATCCATTATCTCCGGCCCTAGAAAAGCATAAACATCATTTGGCGCTGCCTTGACAGATGATGCCATCTCCTCCATGATTTTGTAAATGGTTTTATCATCACCACCTACTATCTCTTTAAGAATGCTTTTTAACCACTCATAGTTTAAACCAGTGATTTGGGCATTTGCCTCTAAAACCCATCTATCTTTAACCACATGACAGCTTGTCCATGTTCTCATTTTTTCATCTACAACTGGTTTGGACATGCTCATCATCACAGGAGCAGATGTTCCCGCGATAACAGCTGTATCCCCATTATTCAGAGCTGAGCATGCAAGCATAGCAATTTGTGAATCAGCTCCACCCATAACCACAGGTATGCCTTTTTTAAGATTCATCTTTTTAGCTGCATCCTCTGATAGCTCACCAACTATATCACCTGTTTTGTGGAGATCTGGAAGAGTTATATGGGAAAGCTCGAGAAGATCCAATAGTTCTTGATTCCAAGCTCTTTTTTTAATATCTAAGAGCAGAGTGGCAGATGCAATAGATGGTTCTGTAGCAAATGTTTTACAAAGCCTGTATATTATCCAATCATTTGTTGCCAATGCATATCTTATCCTCTCAAACTTCTCCGGCTCCTCCTCCCTAAACCATAACAACCTGGCTGGTACAAATATTAAAGGAGGCCATTGTCCAGTTATACTGTATATCCTATCTCCAATTTTCTCCTCTATTATATCCTGATACAGTGCTCCTCTTGCATCTGTATTGGGACCAGCATATATTTCTCTACCATTACTGTCTAAAAAAACAAAAGAATGCCTCATGCTAGAGCTACTTATCGCTAAAACATCTTTTGGATTCGCCTTAACATTTTTTAGGAGTTTTTTTACACCCCTGCAAATCTTCTCAAAAAAAAGATTGGGATCAAACTCTTTTAAGAGAAAATCATCACCTGGGGTTATATAACCCCATTTCTCAAAAGAGGTGAAATATTTTCCACTCTCTACATCAAAAAGTACACATTTACATCCTCCATGCCCAGCATCTATAGATAGTAGATACTTAGCCATTTTATTTTTCACTTCTTCAAAACCTCAGGGTTTTTAATAAACCTAGGTTTCTCTCCCCTAAGGTATCTCTCTATATCTTCTGCTATCATCATTGAATGCCTGATCTCTGTTTCAATAGTCATCCCCCCAATATGCGGGGTTACAGTAACATTATCCAGTTCCAAGAATCTGTTATCAGAATCAACAGGTTCAACCCCGAAAACATCAAGGCCTGCACCTGCTATTCTCTTGTTTTTCAATGCATCAAAAAGTGCGTCTTCATCCACAATTGCAGCTCTTGCCGTGTTGAAAAAATAAGCTGTTGGTTTCATCATTTCTATCTCTTCTTTACCAATCATATCTATGGTTTCCTCTGTTACTTTTGCATGGATAGTTACAATATCAGACTCCCTGAGCAAGGTATGCAGATCAACTATTTTTCCATCTACCTCTTCTACAAGTTTTTTATCAACATATGGATCGTAAACTAAAATTTTTGATCCAAAACCATTCTTCAATCTCTTAGCAACTCTATATCCTATGGCGCCAAATCCAATTATACCCACTGTTCTGCCACCCAGTTCACTTCCTTTGAAACGTTCAAACATTTGCGTTAAAGCCTCTGCCGTGTCCACGAAAAAATCACCTAACTTTAAAGTTCTATCTATCTCAGTTAAATGTCTTAACTGGGAAAGTATCAAAGCTACAGTTAAATCAGCAACTGCATCAGCATTCCGATGAGGGGTATAAAAAACTGGTACCCTTTTATCTATTGCTGCCTTCAGATCAACGTTTACAGGGTCCCCCCTACACACCCCTATAATCTTAATATCACATGAGTTAATAACCTCTTTATCTATCTCATCTCCCTCTGTTATCAAAACATCTGCTTCCTCTTTTCTTATCTTTTCAATATAATCTTCAGGGTTCTCATAGAGTACGTTAGTCTCTCTCCAATTCTCATATTTTATATCCATATATTTCTGAAGTATTTCTAACCCAGATTCATGGAATGGTGCTGTTATCAATGCTTTCATTTAACATCAACTTTTACATCAATTTTTGTAATTTTAACAAATCTGTAAGCTTTCCCTTGGCTTTTAATTTTCCTGTTGTATATGCCTTCATTGGGTTTGTCTTTTTGTTTAAAATATCTATCAACACATTGCTTTCAACAGTAACATGTATATCAGGCTCATCCAGGGTTTCTTCTTCGATAGATTTTGCCTCTCCATTTTCAACCTTTATCACATAAGAAGTGTTGAGATCTGGGAATGTAAATTGCATGTTTTTCGAAAAACCGGAAAACCTCTGCTTCAGTTTTGGGTCGTTGAATTTTTCTTTTATGAGATTCAAAGCATTTTCAATATCTTTCTTAGATGCCATAAATTTCCCCCTTTGATACTCATAATCTGATGTATGTTATTAAAAATTTTTCAAAAACATCTTGATAGTATGCCTGATTTTTTATTTGTGAATAAAAACTCCTATTATCTTTTCTTTCTCCTTCTTTTCTATCTTGACAAAGCCGAATCTCTCAAACTGTAATATCCCCCCAATATTTACACTTTTTACCGCAGTTTCAGCGTAGCCTCTTATTCTTTCAAGGCTTTTCTCATTATATTTACCGTTCTTGAAAAGTGGATTTGGTTTTAAAATAAGTGTTTCTACATGTTCATCTGTTACCCATTGTATTTTGTCAACACCTGGTATGAGCTCTTTCCCTATAAACTTTGAATGAATCACGTTGTTTACTCTTGTTATCTCAATATTGTAAAGATCTTTTAATCTTACTTTATCCTTTACCTTGTACTTATTAGCATCATCTTTAGATATGTAAAAAATGTTTTTTGTCTTGATTCTCCTGTAGCCAATATCTTCTGTTGGATGGAGTTTCAAATCTTTTTCAATTTCTGGAGCATTTTCAACAATTACTTTTACAGGATTACTTACAAAAAAATATCTTTTAGCAACTGGGTCTATTATCTTACGATTTATCGCTTCTATCTGATCAAAGGTTATCTTTGATTCAACCTTGGAAATACCCTGCGATAATACAAATTGTTTTATTGCCTCTGGTTGTATCCCTCTTCGTTTTAAAGCCCTTAGAGTTGGTAACCTTATGTCATCATATCCTTCTACTTTTCCTTCCTCTATAAGGGGTTTTATTAGTCTTTTTGACACTGGCATTCCTTCTATGTCAAGTCTCGAAAACTCCATAAGATAAGGTTTTCTTAATCCCAGTTTATCTAAAATGTAAAAGTATACCTCGTCTCTCAGTTCATATTCCTTTGTTCTAAACGGGTGGGTAACACCACCTATGCTATCCTCTACCGCCCCAGCAAAATCATATGTTGGCCATACTCTATAATTATCACCATGTATAGGATGCTCTGCCTCCACTATTCTAAACAGTGTTGGATCTCTCATAGCGGTATTCTCGCTTTTCATATTACCTTTGAGCCTCAAAATTGCCTTTCCCTGTGGAAGATCTGATTGCATTCTTTCCCAGAGTTCTTTGTTCTCATCAACATCTCTTTTTCTACATTTGCATTCTATTCCTCTGAACCTGTTTTTTCTTATTTCCTCAGGGTGACAAGTGCAGACATAGGCATTACCCTGGTTTATCAGCTGCAGGGCAAACTGGTAATGTCTTCCTAGATTGTCTGAGGTATTGTACTCATGATCCCATTCTATTCCAAGCCACCTGAGGTCCTCTCTCTGTGCATCATAGAATATTATATCCTCATTTTCTGGATTTGTATCATCAAATCTCAGTATAAACTTTCCATCATACATCCTTGCATACTCGTGATCAATAATTGCAGCCTTAGCATGACCAATGTGCAAATACCCATTTGGCTCTGGTGGAAAACGAGTCACTACTTTTCCTCTCTCAGCATCTGGCAGCTCTGGCAAAGCTACTTTCTTTTCTTTTTTCTCCTTTTTAATAAGCTCAGGTGCTAGTTTTTCAAGCTCTTTAAGTTGATCCTCATATGGAAGCTTATTCACCTCTTTTACTATATCATCTACAAGAGATAATATCTCTCGAGGGGAAACGCCTTCTTTTTTAAGCTCTGCAACTATTTTCCCCATTACCGCTTTTTTATCTGCCCTGCCCTCAAACTGAACTGCATTTTGCAAAGCATATTTTCTAACTATGAGCTTAAGATTCTTCATGTTATTTTTTCCTTTCAATTGAATATCTAGCGATTTCTTTTAACAATTCTTTTTGAGGAGAATCTCTCAACATTTCCAGACTTTTACATGCCTCTTTATAATAGCCCTTAGCTAAATTTTCAGCATAACTAATAGATCCTGTTCTGAGTAAAATTTCAAAAACCTCTTTTATTTCCTTATCTGTAGCATCCCTTTTACCCAATATACTTAGAAGTTTTTTCTTATCATCACCCTTAGCAACCTTGATTGCATGAACAACTAATATCGTTTTTTTACCATTTCTTATATCATTACCAACGTCTTTACCAAGGATATTCTCCTCACCATGTATATCCAGATAATCATCTCTTATTTGAAATGCCAATCCAAGATTCCATCCATATGAAGATAAAGCTTTTATCTCACCATCGCTTCCTCCTCCTACAACTGCTCCTCCCTCTGTTGAAAACTTGAACAAGGATGCTGTTTTTTTACCTATCATTTTAAGATACTCTTCTTCACTTACGATTTTTCTTTTTTCAAATTCCATATCCATCTGCTGCCCTTCACATATTTCTTTTACACACTTGCTAAGTTTGAATGCAATTTCTATTGCCTCTTTTGTCTTTATATTATGCAAAACCTCAAAAGCCTTAGCAAATAGAGTGTCACCTGCTATAATAGCTGTAGGCTCCCCAAATTTAATATGAACCGTCTCTATATTTCTTCTCAATGTTGATTTATCCATTATATCATCGTGAACCAAAGTAAAATTATGTATTAACTCCAGAGAGACTGCAAAAGGCATAACATCCTCTATTTTGCCACCTACTGCCTCACAGGAAATAATTGAAAGTATAGGTCTCAACCTTTTTCCACCTGATAACGGTAGATGTTTCACTGCATCATAGAGCACTTTTGGTTCCTGCTCTTGGAGATATTTTTGCAGCTCTTTTTCAAAAATTTTTCTCCTTTTTTCTAACTCACTTTTTAAATCCATAATTCAATCTCAGCTTCCATAAGTTTTTCAATATTCTCTGCACCAACCAAAAACATAGCGGCTCTTAACTCCTTTATTATAGCCTCTAATTCTTCTTCAACTGCTTTTTTGCTTTTCACAGCAGGTTTTAACAACACTCTAGCTATCCCTGCAACGTCTGCTCCTATTGCTATTGCCTTTGCAACATCTAAACCATTTCTTATACCACCTGTAGCTATAATTGGTATCCTCCACTTTGTTGCAATTCCAGTTTCAGTTATGGATATAGGGGTTGGTATACCCCAATCCCAAAATGTTTTTCCACCTCTAGCATGCAGCTCATCACCCCTCTTTTTAGCTCTATAATGCTCTATCGCTGCGAATGATGTACCACCAAGGCCACCAACATCTATACATGCAATGTTTGTCTTTGCTAATCTTCTTGCAACCTCTCCAGATATACCTGCACCAGTTTCCTTAACAATAACTGGTTTGTCCAGATCATCCGCTAATTTTTTTATAATTTCATAGCATCCCCTAGAATGTGCCTCACCTTCAAGCTGAATTGCTTCTTGTAAAAAATTCAGGCAGATTGCAATAGCATCTGCATCAATCATCTCTATGATCCTATTTGCATTTTCCAAAGATTTTTCATATCCCCATTCAACCAGCTGAGATGCACCAATATTCGCTATTCTAAATGGGATATCATATTTTTTTATCACAGAATATGTTTTCTCCAGGCTCTTTTTTTCCAAGGCTGATCTCTGAGAGCCGACACCCATCCCAAGTTGGAACTTTTCTGCTGCACTTGCCAAGTTTTCATTTATCTTCCTCGCCTCGTTATAACCACCGGTCATACCCGCTATTATTATAGGTGCCCCTAATTTTTTACCTAGGAAAACAGTGGAGTAATCAACATCCTCCTTGTTTATCTCTGGTAATGCATTATGAACAAGTTTTATATAATCCCAATAATTTTGACCTGCTACAACATTTTCTTCCAGAGCAATTTTAACATGCTCATTTTTTCTAATCTCAATCTTATTCATTTTTTCTCACCATAAACCATAGTAGCCTTAGTGGGTTCACCTAAAATCACATTATACAACCTATTCTCATGCCTCCCATTGACCAATACACAGTCTATGCCCTTTTGGCAAATCTTTTTAATAACATTAACCTTTCCCTGCATACCCCCTGTAACATCTGGATGTTCATCTCTTTCTAACCCTATTTCTCCTATCTCACTATATTTTAGTGATTTTATGAATCTCGCGTTTTTGTCAATCTTTGGATTAGATGTATAGAGACCATCCTCATCTATAACAAATATAACCTTTTCTGGTTTAAAATGAGCAGCTAAAATCTCAGCAAGTAAATCTCCAGAGCAAATAGAAAAACCTATCTTCTCATCAAAAACAACATCACCAAACGTTATCGGAGTGAAACCCTTATCTAATGCCTCCTCAAATATTTCATAATTAAAAGAAAGAGGTTGATGATCATTTAACCTCATAACAGAAGACGGTGGTATTGAAAAAACTCTAACACCATTTTTTAGAAAAATATCAATTATTTCCAAATTAAGCAATCTAACTGTTACATGGGTCAACGAAAAACCAATAATTTGATTCTCATCTTTCAAACCCTCGTTCAACATAAACTGCTCCGCAGTTACATGCCCAAAAGATCCAGCCCCATGTATAATAATATATTTTTTATTTGCCCTTTTTATTTCACCTGCTAGTCTTGCGACTATTTCTTTATTAAAACTATAGCTTTCTCCCTTGTCTGTTATAGCGCTTCCACCAAGCTTTATTATGATCATATTTTTGTGAATAGATTAGAGG
>JAGGYP010000104.1 GCA_021162485.1 Thermoplasmata archaeon | reverse complement strand
TGATAAAGAGGCTGATGCTGAGCTGATATACATTGCTGACAATTATGATCATCTCAGAAAAGTCTATCCTTTCTTACCTGCTGAGTATGAGAAATACGTTGGTAAACCACTTGCAGAGATACCTTGTCCTTGTGGTAAACATGAGAACTATAGTGAACATTTCCTTCAACCATTTCTCAATGTTCTAGATAAACTTGGCATTCATCCTAGGGTTTACAAGGCATATGATATGTACAAAGAAGGAATGTACAGCGAGTATATCCAGATAGCTTTAGATAATACTGAAAGAATAAAAAAAATCATAGAAAAAATTTCAAAAAGAGATTTGCCAAAGAATTGGATACCATTCAATATACAATGTGAAAACTGCGGCAGACTTACAACAACAAAACCCACTCTATATAATTACCCATATATCCAGTACACCTGCGAATGCGGCCACTCTGGCGAGGTTGACATTAGAAACAATGGAGTAGGAAAATTTCCCTGGCGAGTTGACTGGCCTGCAAGATGGAAAATGCTAAACGTAACTTTTGAGGCATTTGGAAAAGATCACGCAGCAGCAGGAAGCTCATGGGATACTGGAAAAGTAATAGTCAAAGAAATATATGATTACCCGCCGCCAGAGCATTTGGTTTACGAGTTTATACATTTAAAAGGCAAAGGAGCTATGCATGGTTCAACTGGTACTGCATTCACCGCTGAGGAAATGCTCAATGTTACACCACCAGAGGTTCTGAGATTTCTTATTATGAAAAACCAGCCAAACAAGCACATAGAATTCGACCCAGGTCTAGGAATACTAAATCTAGTGGATGAGTACGACAGATGGGAAAGAGTCTATTTTGGTTTAGAAGAGAAAATAGCGGGAATGAAAGATCTAGAAAGAACATATGAACTATCACAACCATATAACATCCCAAAAAAAGCACCATGTCAAGTACCCTATAGGCATATGGTCACGCTTGTTCAAATTGCAAAAAACTGGGATGAGATTAAAAAAATCTTGCTCAGAACAAAACAGGTACCAAAAAACCTAAGCGAAAACGATGAAAAACTACTGAAAAACAGGGCAGAGTATGCTAGGTACTGGGTAGAAAATTTTGCTCCAGAGATGATAAAGTTTGAGATATTAAAAGAACCACCAAAGGATCTTAAGTTGACAGATGAGCAAAAAACATTTCTCAAAAACTTTTACCAAAAGCTGCTTGGAATTAAATGGGAGGCAGAAGAAATCCATAAAAGCATATACTCCACTGCCGAAGAAACAGGTGTAGACAAAAACGTTATTTTCAAAATCATATACCAAATACTTCTAGGAAAAGACAGAGGACCAAGAGCAGGATATTTCCTCTCCTCGCTTGATAAAAAATTTGTTTTGAAACAAATAGAAAAAGCAATTGACTAACAACCCAAAAATTCAATGCCTCTTCTCTTTAATTTCAAGCTTCTCATTCAAAAAATAAATAAACCATTGTAGTATCTTTTTCTTTAGAAATGAAAGTATATATTGAAACCTATGGCTGCACTGCGAACAAAAGCGATGAAAGCATAATAAAAGGCTTACTCCTAAAAGGAAAACATGATATAGTGGATAGTATAGACAATGCAGATGCCGCCATAATTTTAACCTGTACAGTTATAGGATCAACAGAACAACGTATGCTCCACAGAATCAGGGAGCTGCAAAAACACCCTCTAAAACTTGTTGTGTCTGGTTGTATGGCTTCTGTTCAACCAGAGCTTGTAAAATCAGTTGCATCAAATGCTACACTTTTAACACCACAGCATATCCATCATATAGTAGATGTTTTAGAAAATAGAAAAATCGAGTTCACAATAAAAGATAAAACTGATTTACCAAGAAAATTTGATAGCATCATAGCACCCATCTCAATCTCTGAGGGCTGTATTTTTTCATGTTCTTATTGTATAACATCCCCAGCTAGAGGCAAACTAAGAAGTTTCCCTATCGAAGGAATAGTTAGAGATGTATGCCAAGCTGTTAAAAATGGATGTAGAGAAATTCAACTCACAGCTCAAGATACAGCATCATATGGTTTGGATATAAACAGTGATTTGGCTGAACTGCTAAACAGAGTATGTGAAATAAAAGACTTTTTCAAGATAAGAGTTGGAATGATGAACCCATGGAGTCTGCTTAACAAACTAAACAACATTATAGAAGCATATGACAACCTGAAAATATATAAATTCCTGCACCTGCCAGTTCAATCTGGTAGCAACTATATCTTAGAAAAAATGAACAGAGGTTACACGCGAGAAGATTTCTTAAAAATAGTATCTGCATTTAGAGATAGATATCCAGATATCACTATTTCAACAGATGTTATAGTTGGATTTCCAGGAGAGGATGAAAAAGCATTCAATGAAACCATAGATTTAATAAAATCAACAAAGCCAGATATAGTGAATATAACCAGGTTTTCAGCTAGACCATTTACCAGAGCAAAAAAAATGAATGGAAAAGTACCGACAAAGGTTGCAAAAGAAAGATCTAGAAAACTAACAAAACTATGTAAAATAATCTCCAAAAAAATAAACCAGAAATATGTTGGCAAGAGATATGATGTATTGATAACCGAGTACGACAAAAAGCACAACACCTTTGTTGGAAGAAATAAAAATTATAAACCCATTGTTTTGAGAGAAAAAAACCTATCTATTGGAGATATAGTAGTTGTTGAAATAACAGAAGCATTTCCAACACATCTTCTCGGAAAAGTTATATAATGTTTTTATATTTTAGAATAAAATGGGATGCACACGATGATAAAGGTAGCTATTAACGGATTTGGTAGGATAGGTAGAAATACTCTAAGAGCAGCTTTAAAGGATAAAGAATACGGGAAAAAATTTGAAATTGTAGCGATAAATGATCTAGCAAATGTAAAGACCCTAGCTCATTTATTCAAGTATGATTCCGTATTTGGTACTTTTGAAGGAGAGATAAAAGTAAAGGATAATGAGTTAAAGATTAATGATAATGAGATAGCATTTTTTTCAGAGGTTAGACCATCTAATCTCCCATGGAATAAGCTTGGAATCGATGTTGTTATAGAATCCACAGGTATGTTTAGAAAAAAAGAAGATGCAGCTCAACATCTAAAAGCTGGAGCCAAGTATGTGATTATAAGCGCACCAGCTAAGGATCCAGATGTTACTACTATTGTTCTTGGTATAAACGAAGAGATATTTGATCCCGAGAGAGATAAAATAGTTTCTATGGCCTCATGTACAACAAATAGCCTTGCTCCCCCGTTAAAAGTATTAAACAACAAGTTTGGTATAGAAAGAGCATTTATGACAACTATACACGCATATACAAGTAATCAGCGTATACTTGATTTTCCTCATAAGGATCTTAGAAGAGCTAGGGCAGCTGCTCTGTCTATAATACCAACAACAACTGGTGCAGCAAAAGCCATAGGCAAGGTTCTACCAGAACTCGATGGTAAAATCGATGGCCTTGCTATGCGTGTCCCAGTACCAGATGGATCAATAACAGACATAACAGCAATATTGAAACAAGAGGTTACAAAAGAGGATGTAAATAGAGAACTAAAAAGAGCAGCTGAGAACGAGTTAAAAGGAATAATGGATTACACAGAAGAACCCATTGTATCAGTGGATATTATAGGAAACCCTCACTCTGCAATAATAGATGGTCTCAGCACAAATGCTATAGGAAATCTTGCAAAGATCTTATCCTGGTATGATAACGAGTGGGGATATTCTTGCAGGCTTGTGGACTTGGTAAAATATATGTTTAAATAGGTTGTTTTCATTTCTCTTTTCAAGTATCAGACTGATAGGAGGTAATTTGGTTTGGAAGAGGGATTTGATCTTTTCACTCTAGACGATTTTGATATAGAAAACAAAAGAGTTTTATTAAGAGTGGATTTCAACTTGCCTTTGGACAAAAACACGCTCGAGATATTAGATACAACAAGAATCAAAAAAGCACTACCAACAATTAAAGAGTTAAAAAATAAAAATGCAAAAATAGTTATACTTGCTCATCAAGGAAGACCAGGTAGTTGGGATTTTACATCAATGGAAAGACATGCTAAAGCCTTATCTGATTTGTTATCTGAGCCGGTTAAATTTGTTGACGATGTATGTGGAGAAAAAGCTAAAAGCGAGATAGAAGCTTTGAAACCAGGAGAAATCCTGTTCTTAGACAATGTTAGAAAACTATCCGAGGAGACAGAAAAAAAGAGCGCTGAAGAACATGCTAAATCCAAGCTGGTTAAAAATCTAGCACCCATTACAGACTTTTTTGTTAACGATGCATTCGCAGCAGCACATAGACCACAATGTTCACTGGTTGGTTTCACCCCTGTCTTACCCTCATGTGCTGGCAGACTGATGGAGACAGAGATCAAAACCCTCGAAAAGCTTTTAAAAAATCCAGAGAAACCAGCTGTTTTTGTATTTGGCGGAGCAAAATTTTCAGACATAGCTATAACAATCGATAGATTACTCAGTAAAAACACGGCAGATAAAATCATATTAACAGGTCTAGCAGCAAACGCTTTTCTTTTTGCCAAGGGTCTTGATATAGGTGAAAACAATATTAAAAGGATACTGGAGGAAGATGGAGAAAGCCTTGAAAAGATCAAAACTCTACTTTCTAAATATGAAAAGAAAATAATCCTACCAGTTGATTTAGCAATAGAAGAAAACAATGATAGGAAAGAGATAGGTGTTGAGGAATTACCAACAGACTATGATATATATGATATTGGATCAAAGACAATTAATTTGATTAAAGAGATTTTATCCAAGGCGAAAACAATTTTCTTATCTGGACCATGTGGTGTTTTTGAAAATCAGAACTTCATGAAAGGAACCAAGGAGGTATTTGAAACAATTGCAAGATCAAACGTGTTTTCCGTTGCAGGCGGTGGTCATACAGTAGCAGCTATAGAGAAACTAGGACTAGCAAAAGATTTTTCACATATTAGCACTGGAGGCGGCTCATTGGAGAAATTTTTAATGGGCGAAAAACTACCTGTCATAGAAGCCCTCAGAGAGTCAAGAAAAAAATTTTTAAAACTGATAAAAAGAGAAGAGTAACACCCATGGATGAATACAAAATAATTGAAAAAGCAATAGATCATGGTGCAGAATATTGTGACATAAGAATAGAAGAAACTATGGAAACAAACATAAGCAGAAGAAACAGGGAACTATACAGAGCAGTTTTAGGAGCTGAAAAAGGATTTGGAATAAGAGTTCTTTATAAAGGAGTATGGGGTTTTTCTTCCTCAAATAATATTTCGTATGCAAACCTAAAAAATGCGTTGGATAGAGCTATAAATATTGCTAAAGCAACCAGTACAAGAAGTAAAGAAAAAACTGAGTTAGCAGATGCTAAAATTGTCAAAGATAAAGTGATATGGAAGCCAAAAATAAATCCTTTGGATATAGATATAGAAGAAAAAAACAAAATGCTTGTAGCAATAGAAAAAGAGATGTACAAACACGATGAGATTAAAAGTGTTGATCAAAGTTACGTGGATGAAAAAACAAAACTACATTTTGTTAATAGTGAAAGCATAGATATTAGCTATGAGCTTACACGTGTATTTCTACAGGTAAACCTCATTGCAAGAAGAGAAGGAAATATGAATAGCATGAGATTCAGAATAGGTGGAACCTGTGGATATGAGATATTCAATGAAACCAATCCACTTGAGATAGCTGTTGAAAAATGCAAAAAAACAATAGAGATGCTTGACGCCAAATTGCCCCCATCTGGAAGATTCACGGTTATAGCAGATCCAGAATTAACTGGAGTATTTGCACACGAGGCCATTGGTCATGCTTGTGAGGCAGATCTAGTTGTCTCAGGAGAATCCATTTTAAAAGACAAAATAGGAGAAAAAATTGCAAATGAGATTGTAAGCATAGTTGATGATCCAACCATAAAAAATGCATTTGGCTCTATACCATATGATGATGAAGGTGTTAAAGCTAGGAAGAAGATATTAATCAAAGATGGAATACTAAATGAGTATATACTTAATAGGGAAACAGCAAAAAAATTAGACATAGATTACTCCAATGGTGGAGCAAGGGCACAATCATTTGCATATAGACCATTGGTTCGAATGAGTAATACAATGATCTTACCTGGTGAACATTCTTTTGAGGAGCTTATAGAGGATATAAAATTAGGTATTTTTGCAAGGGGTACTAAAGGCGGACAAGTAGATGTGGTAAAAGGTAATTTCCAGTTTAACGCCCAAGAAGCATATATGATAGAAAATGGCAAGGTAACAAGATTGTTGAAGAATTTCTCTCTGAGTGGCGAGACTTTAGAAACTCTAAAAAACATAGATGCCCTTAGTAAAGAAATGCAAATAGGTGATCCAGGATTTTGCGGCAAGGGGCAACTAGTTCCAGTGGGAGACGGTGGTCCATTTACTAGAATAAAAAATGTAATAGTTGGTGGAATGTAATAAAATAAATTTTTAAAACAGAGCTGATTTAATTATGGGCTGGTAGATCAGTGGTAGATCGCCACCTTCGCAAGGTGGAGGCCACGGGTTCAAATCCCGTCCAGTCCACTAGCTCTAACAGGAGAGATTTTTTCGACAGAGTCAAACTTTAGACTAATACCAAGAAAGAAAAACTTCGAATAAAAACAGGATTAAGAACATATACAGATTATGAAACTTTTTGATAAATTGCAGTAATGCCATTAGCTGTATTAACAAGCTTTAAACTATTATCATCTAAAAATTGATAATTGTAAACATCAACATCACCGCCCTCTGCATAGGTTATAACCAGTTTTCCATTTTTGATCTCCCAATACATTTTTAAATTACTTAGAATAACACTTACAGCACCAGTTCCATCATCAAAAAACGTTATAGTATTATATTTAGACTTCCAAGTTCCAACAAATTTACTCTCCTCACTACCAAACAAAGAAGGCAATTTAAAATCTCCAATACAACCGCTAAAAAGAGGAAAAAACAACAGGATAACTATTAGTGGTAAGAGTGTTTTTTTCATTTCCTCCACCCACAAAATTTATTTTCTTTTATGCAATGAAAATCACTTTGTGTATTTTTATTTTTTTCGTTTAAGAAATTTTATGCTTCAAATCTTATTTTTCCTCCCTAAAGTTTTGTTTTCTTTCGTAGATTTTTACATTCGGAAGTAATGTTTAGTAGTTGAAAAATACTTAATTATCTACCAACCATACTTCTTACCATATGATTAGTATATCTACTATTGTGTAGTTCTCTATTATATATGGATGACCAACGACACATTCTGCATAATTTTTCCCAATTTCAGGAATAACCTGATAATCTGTTATCTCTTCAAAATATACCATGCCTTTATCCACAGTGTCAAAACCGATTAAGGGATACGCACCGTCATTAACAAGAATTACAACATAAGCACATCTCAATCCTTTGTCTTTAGCATTAGCAATTTCTAGTTCGGTAGAGTTTGATGTATCATTCTCGATAAAAGCTATTACTTCCTCATATAGTGGATCATGTAGCTCATATTTACTTCCATTTTGCCACTGATATAACTCAGATAAATTTTGTTCTAATTGCACCCTTGTTGTATTTAGCTGTAAATTAACTGAAGTTAACTTATTTTTTGTCAAATTTAATTCATCTTTTTTTTCTAAAATTTTACTGTTTTTCCAATCAATTCTCTCCAAAAGAGATGTTTGCTTTGCTTTAGCTAATGTTAAATTAGTAGAAAAATAGTAGTACGATGAAAAAGTAGTAATAACTATAATTGC
>JAGGYP010000091.1 GCA_021162485.1 Thermoplasmata archaeon | reverse complement strand
GTTAAAGGTTTTGCACCTTTAAGTTTTAAAACATAGACAATATATATAATAGGAGAATAGTGAGGTGTTATGAAAACTATACTTCAGGTTGCTCTGGATTTGATGAATGCTCATAGAGCGGTTGAGATTGCAAAAGAATCTATAGCTGGTGGTGCTGATTGGATTGAAGCTGGAACACCTTTGATAAAAAGCGAGGGGTTAGAGATAGTTAGACAACTCAAGAAAATGTTTCCCGGATATACAATAGTTGCAGATATGAAAACAATGGATACAGGTGCTTTGGAGACAGAGATGGCTAGTAAGGCAGGTGCAGATGTTATATGTATACTTGGTGCTGCCGATGATGCAACTATTAAAGACGCAACTAAATCTGCTAGGAGATATGGATCAAAGATAATGGTAGATCTAATAGGTGTTAAAGATAAGGTTTCTAGGGCAAAAGAGGTTGAAAAACTGGGTGCTGATTATATTTGTCTTCATATTGGTATAGATGAACAAATGGTTGGTAAAAAAGCAACTGATTTTGTGAGTTCTATCGTAAAAGAGGTTAATCTTCCTGTTGCTGTAGCTGGTGGTATTAATAGTGAGACTGCAGCTGAAATAGTGAGAGCAGGAGCTAGCATAATAATAGTAGGTGGTGCTATAATAAAAGCTAAGAATGTAACAGAGGCTACAAGGATTATAAGAAAAGCAATAGATGAAATACAACCTATTACTAGCAAACTCTATAAAAAATATGAGAAAGGTGAGCTAAAAAAGGCATTCTCCCTTGTTTCTACGCCAAATATTTGTGATGCGATGCATACCAAGGGTGCTATGCATGGTATAAGACCTATAAAACCTGGTTTTCATATGGTTGGAAGAGCATTAACTGTTCGCACTATGAATGGGGATTGGGCTAAGCCTATAGAGGCAATAGATAAGGCAGATGAAAATACTGTAATAGTAGTAGATGCAAATGGTGGCGATATAGCAATATGGGGGGAATTAGCTACAAGAAGTGCAATGAAAAAAGGTATTGCAGGTGTGGTAATAGATGGTGCAGTTCGCGATATAGATGATCTTTTGCAATTAGATTTTCCAATATTTTGTAAACATGTCTCATCTGATGCTGGTGAGCCGAAGGGGTTTGGTGAAATTGGAACAGAAATAAGATGTGGTGGTGTACTGGTGAGGAATGGAGATTGGGTAATTGGTGATGACTCTGGCGTTGTAGTAGTGCCTCAGGAGATAGCACAGGAGATAGCAAATAGAGCATTGGATGTAAGAGAAAGAGAAAACAGGATAAGAGAGGAGATTGAAAGAGGAAGCTCCCTGGGAAAGGTTTTAAATGTAAAAAAATGGGAGAAGATAATAGGATGAGAAGCCAAGTAGTATTTTTCAAAGAGTTGGATAAGCTACCTGATGCCCTCCTACATTTCAAGATGTTTGAAAGTTTTAGAAATAGAAAAGTTCTTGTAAAGCTTCATATGGGTGAGGTTAGAAATAGATACTATGTCAAACCTGATTTTGTTAAACTTGTAGTTGAAGAACTATTGAAAATAAATGCAAAACCTTTCCTTTTTGATACAACAGTAGCATACAATAGCCCTAGAAAATCAAAAAGAGGCTATGAAATGGTAGCTAGATTACATGGTTTTACAAAAAAGAAAATAGGTTGCGATATTGTTATTAGCGAAAATGGAGTGCCGATAGATATCAATGGTATAGTTTTTGAAGTAGCGAAAGAGATTGTAGATGCAGATTACATATTAGCAATTTCTCATGTTAAAGGACATATACAGGCAGGTTTTGGTGGTGCAATAAAAAACTTTGGCATGGGTGGAGTAACAAAGGAGACAAAGAAACTTATTCATTCTTTCTGCGAGCCAGTTTATAACTCTGAAAACTGCACATTATGTGGTATATGTGCAGAGGTCTGTCCTTTTGGAGCTATATCAGTAACTGATATTTGGAGGAGAAATGAGCGTAAATGCTTAGGTTGTGGAAAATGTGTCGAAGCTTGCCCAAACAATGCACTATCATACAAAAAAATGAGTTTACACGAGGCTTTAGCATTATCATGTAAAGCATGCATAGAGAATAAAAAAGTAATTTATGTTAATGTTTTAAAAGATATAGCACGCAGTTGTGATTGTGACCCATCAGCAGGTCCTATCATATGCCCAGACATTGGGTATTTGGTTAGCGATGATCCAGTAGCAATAGACAAGGCATCATTAGATCTGGTAGATGAAATGGAGAAAAACATTTTTGAGAAAGTTAACAAGGTAAACCCTATAATGCAGATAAAACATGCAGAGAAAATCGGCCTAGGCTCTAATAAATATAAGCTTATAAAAATATAGAAAAAATATAGTTAGAAGGATAGGGTTTTATAGAAGAGGCTTACCAACTGGTACAACTGTTTTACCAAATGTTTCGTTGATAACTATAGCTGCAGAGGTATACAGTGCTATAAGGCCACAGAGTAAGCCGATGTATCCACCTGCTAGTTTTATTATCGGATAAAACTCTCCAGCGCTCAGCAGGAAGAATGTTATCCACAGTGTTAGAAATACTGCCCATACTGCATGATTGATCTTAAAGGATGCAATCCACATGTAAAATGTAAACAGACCCCAAGCTGCTAGAGCGGCTGCTAAGGCTACTGATGCGTACTCTCCTAAAGATATCAATCCAGCTCCTATCGACCAGTTAAGCAATGCGTAAAACCACCAGAATGTGCCGAAGGATGAAAATGCTGTGGCACCAAAGGTGTTGCCTTTTTTAAATTCCCACATTCCTGCTAAAAATTGTCCTGTTCCACCATAAGCCATGGCCAATGGTACAACAACAGCTGCTCCTGCTACAGGTAAAATGTCTGCATTAAAAAGGCTTAAAACAACTGTTGTCAACCCAAAGGCTGCTAAACCAAGAGATGCTGGGTTAGCAATAGCCTCTTTTTCCTCTTTTTTTGCCATTTTTTATCTCTCCTTGCCTCCAGAATTTAAATGGGAAAATATGAGATCCATTTAAAAAAATATCGAGAAAAACAAGATCTACTTGCGTATAGCAATTACAATATTCTCTAAATAAATCAAATTAACTTCTTCCCCATGCATGGTATATCTTTTCTCAAAGTCTAGATCATTTGGTTCGATTTCGATTCTCTCGCCATTTATATCTAGGGTAACCTTGTTTTTTTCTCTTATTTCTTTATACAACCTATCTAGATCTACTTTCTTTATTTCTTCAACAATTTTTTTTGTTTTATCTTTAAATCTTTTTCCCAGGTTTGCATATACAAATTTTACTCCTGTTATAATTTCCTCTAAATCGAATTTGGAGCTGACATTCAAATTTTTTATTCTCAAAGGCAGTTTTATATATTCTTTATCTTCGCCTGTTAGTTTCTGTTTTATGATAATTTCAACTTCCTCCAGCTCTTTATTCAAAGGCATTCCTTGCTCTGCTTTCCACTTCCTTATAGAAGCTATAATTTCCTTTATTCTCTCTCCCTCTTCCTCCACAGTTTCATCTATTAGAATTTCATCTGGCCATTTGGAAACATGTATACTTTTTTCTCCCTCAAATTTCTTATAATATTTATGGTAAAGCTCCTCTGTTATATGTGGGAAAAAGGGTGAAAGAAGCTTTAGTAGTCCTAGACCAATAGTGTAGATAGTATATTTTATACTATCATCGCTTTTCTTTCCATATAAGAATGGTTTAATAATCTCAATATAGTGATCAGCTAGCTCATGCCATAGGAAAAACTCTATATTTTTCATAGCTTTTGAGAAATCAAAATTATCCATTTGCTCTGTACAGTTTCTGACAAGTTTACTATATTTTGATAATATCCATTTATCCATTTTTCTAAGATTCTCTGGTTTTTTAGGTTTAACATCTGGTAGATGGTTTCCTAAAAATGATTCTGCATTCCATATTTTTCTAAGCAACCTTATACCATGTATTACATCTTTTGATCTAAACGGGTTATCCTCGCCGAGAGAACACGTTGTAGCATAGTATCTAAAAGCATCTGCTGAGTTTTTCTCCACCACATCCATAGGGTCTATAACATTTCCTAAGCTAGCATGCATTGGTTTTCCTTCCTCTGAAAGAATGAAACCACCCATCATTATGTTTTCAAAAGGTATGTCGCCTGTGAGCAAAGAGCATCTCAAAATGGTATAAAATGCCCAGGTTCTTATTATATCATGAGCTTGAGGTCTGAGAGACATAGGATATAGTCTTTTGAAATTTTCATTGTCTCTATACCAGAAGGTGTTGTAAAGTGGCGAGATAGAAGAGTCCATCCATGTATCAAAAACATCTTCGCACCCTTTCAACTTGCCACCGCACTTTGGACATTTTTCCACAGGTGGCTTATCAACTGTTGGATCTACATAACAATCCTCTTTTCTAGCCACAACTACATATTCGCAATTTTCACATTCCCAAACTGGTATAGGTGTAGCAAAATAGCGTTGCCTGGATATAACCCAGTCCCATTCCAAGGAGTTAACCCATTCTTCTAAACGTATTTTCATAAACTTTGGAAACCATTTCATCTTGTTACTGGCTTCTAATACTTTTTCTTTGAAGGGAAGTGTTTTTAAAAACCATTGTTTAGCAAGTATAAATTCTACAGGTGTTTTACATCTCCAGCAGACACCAACATTTTGGAGAAGAGACTCCTGTTTTACCAAATAACCTGTGCTTCTCAGGTCTTCTATTACTTTTTTACGTGCATCCTCAATTTTCATACCTTTATATTTTCCGCATATCTCTGTCATTCTCCCCTCTTCATCTATACTCATCTCCAAGGGTAGCTTGTATTTGAACACCCACTTTAAATCTTCTTTGTCACCAATAGTACAAATCATCACTATTCCTGTTCCAAAGTTTGCATCAACTGATTCATCAGCAACAATCTTTACTTCTTTCTCAAAAATTGGAACCTTTAGCTTTTGACCCACCAGCCATGGTGCCCTCTCATCCATAGGGTTAACGGCTACGATTTGACAAGATGGTAGCATCTCGGGTCTAGTTGTAGCAATCTCAACGTAGAAGCCTTTTTTGTCTTTACCAATACCATGATACTTTAGAATTGCCTCAGGTTGTTCATCAACGAAATAAAACTTTATAGTGTTAAGCGATGTTTTTCTTTCTGTATATTGAACCTCTGCATCTGCCATAGCTGTCATGCATCGTGGACACCAATTCACTGGAAACTCTCCCTTATAGATGTGTCCTTTTTCATAATGTTCTATAAAAGAAATTTGGGTTATTCTCCTATAATCTTTTGAATCAGTTTGATAGTATATGCTAGGATCCATGCTTTCTCCAAGCTTAACATACTGATCTATCATTGTTTTGATATTCTTCTGTGCAAACTCAGAGCATAATTTTATAAACTCATGTCTATCTATATCTTTACGAGTGATGTTCAGTTTTCTCTCTACTCTCTCTTCTATAGGAATACCATTCACATCAAAACATAACGGGAAAAAAACATTGTAACCACGTATTCTCTTATATCGGGCTACAAAATCAATATGGGTATAGTGAACAGCATGACCAACATGCAATGGACCTGATGCATATCGCGGGGGAACATCTATACTATATACAGGTTTATTTTTATCATTAAAATCAAACCTGTATATTTTCATCTCCTGCCATTTCTCTTGCCATTTTTTTTCTATCTCTTTTTGATTATACTGACCCATAACTTTCTACTCCTTCATTAACGCCTATACTTGCAAATCGAAGTAAATTTCGGCTTATAAATATTTTCTAAACCCTTTAGAAAGAGAAACTGGTTTAAAAGTTTTAATTTCATGGTTTATGAAAGAGACATTCTATCTAACATTATTCTAGGTGTTGATAATAACCAAAACAAGAAAACAGGATGGAGTTCAAAGGCCGGCTAACCTCTGCCGTAGCCGTACAAACCATGTGCTAGATTTTGGATTGACGAATGGAATATGTGGCATTACCCTTTTAACATCAAACAGTAAAAGCATGTACAGAATTTGAAAACTTTTAGAAATCTAGACAAATACTATCAGATTCTATAGATCTATTCTACATTCCAACATAATCATCTTTTTTTCAGCAAAAAACAATTTTTTACTTTTGATTCTCCCATAAAAATTATTATAAACCCTCCCAGTATATCAAAATTGAAGAAGGTTTAGGAGGGGAAGCTGTTAAATTGGCTAATCCCATCGCTTTAAAACTAGCTCAAAAACAAAAGGAGATCTCTGTTGCCGAATTTTTTGAAAGGAATAAACATATACTAGGATTTGGCAATCCAACTAGGGCCATAATAACAAGTGTGAAAGAAGGCGTAGATAATAGCTTAGATGCTTGTGAGGAAGCAGGTATACTACCAGATATTCTTGTTGAAATAAAAGACGAAGATGGTGGAGAGAAAAACGAATATAAGATAATTGTAGAAGATAACGGCCCAGGTATAATAAAGAAACAGATACCAAATGTATTTGGTAGATTATTATATGGTTCAAGATTTCATGCAATTAAGCAAAGCAGGGGGCAACAAGGAATAGGCATATCAGCTGTTGTACTCTATGGACAATTAACTACTGGTAAGCCTACAAGAGTGATATCAAAAATAGATGAAAAAATGCCCGCATATGTTTATGAGATAGGTATAAACACTCATAACAATACACCTGAAATTATATCACAAGATATAACACACTGGGAAAAACCATGTGGCACCAGAATTGAGATAAACATAATCGGCGATTATATAAGAGGTAAAAGGTTCGTACATGAATATTTGCAAAGCACCTCTATTGTAAACCCTCATGCACAAATAACATTTATCGCTCCAGATGGAGAAAAACATGTTTTTGAAAGAACAGCAGATATCTTACCAAGACCAAGTACAGAGATAAAACCCCATCCTTATGGAATAGAACTAGGGACACTGATGAAAATGGCAAAGAGTACAAAGTGTAGAAAACTCTCTGCTTTTCTTAAAACAGAGTTTAGCAGCATGGGTGAAAGAACCACTAATGCAGTGTGTAAAGAAGCAGGTTTGGATAAAAACATCAACCCTAAAATGTTAACAAGAGATCAGCTTTTAACATTACTAAAAGCTTTCAAAAAAGTCAAGATAATGGCTCCTCCAACAAACTGTTTATCCCCAATAGGCGAGACTTTGATAAGAAGAAGTTTAAAACATGAAACACAAGAAATTTCTCCAGAGTTCATAGTCACTACATCAAGGCCGCCATCTGTTTTCTCTGGTAACCCCTTCCAAGTAGAGGTTGGCATAGTATACGGTGGTAATCTACCCAAGGACAGCCCTGTAAAAATACTAAGATTTGCAAACCGAGTACCGCTTCTTTATCAGCAAGGAGATTGTGTATCAACAGCCGCAATATCAAGCATAGATTGGAGAAGATATGGCTTAGAGCAAAAAGGTGGAAAAGGTATACCTGTGGGTCCTGCTATTTTTCTAGTTCATGTCGCATCAACACATGTGCCTTTCACCTCAGAAAGCAAAGAAGCCATAGCTGACATACCAGAGATTGAAAACGAGATAAAACTTGCATTCAGAGAATGCGCAAGAAAGATGCAAAGGCATTTAACCAAAAAAGCTAAGAGAGCCAAGACGAGAGAGAAATTCGACCTTATCACAAAGATTCTGCCAGAGCTTGCTAAGAAAACATCTCTAATATTAAACAAACCAATCCCACCATTAGATGAGGTAATAACAAAGATAATGGACGTGGTATGGATTGAAGACTCTGTTGAGTATACAAAAAAACCTCTATCTCAAGTTATAAAATCAGATGGACAAACTACACTATATGAAGGGTCAGATGAACATGTAACAACGAGCAGGATAACCATAGTAAATTACAAACGTAAACCATTGAAGTTTAACCTATACGCCTTAAAACCAAGGGAGGGAAAAATAATAAAAGCTGATCCAAAACCCATAGAAATAAAGGATTATTATCTGAAATGGAAAATTGACAATATTAAACCAACCGAAAAAATAGAACTACTTTTTGAGATGACAAGCCTGGCAAAAGAAGATTTTGAAGAAAATGATCTATATATAGATGGGATAAACCCTGAATATGTTATAGGCGCAGAGAAATGGGAGGGTGAGTAAAAAATGCAAAGAGATAGAGATGCCATAAGCAAGATACAAAGTATAGCAGAGAAGGTATACAACGACTTTAAAAATTCAGAGATTCCCTGTATCACCCTACCTACTAGAACAAAATCCAACATTGTATTTAGTGAAAAACATAGTGTATGGAAATATGGCAAAAATCTTTCAAAAAGATCTGCAAAAACATTAGATGGAGCATACATGCTTCTTAGAACAATGTACATTGTGGAGTTTATAAAACAAATGATAGAAAACAAAAAATCATCTACGCTGAGAGAGATGTATTATATATCAGAAGGATGGAGCCTTGCAAAGTTTAACTCCCAGCAGGAATCAGATAGTCTTGCAGAGGATCTAGAAGTGATAACAGGTTGCCTAAGAGAAGATTTTAAGCTTAGACCAGAAGAAGATGGTGCAAGGATTATTGGAAACATTGTTATTGAAGAAGTCACAAGAACAGGAGTAAAAAGAAAAATTCATTGTCAAGATGATGTCGGCGATGCAGGTTATTCCATACCTTATAATGTTGAACCTGAAAAAATATCGTTTAAAAAATATGATGCTGATTTTGTCCTAGCTGTAGAAACAGGTGGTATGTTTGATAGGCTAGTAGAAAACGGGTTTGATGAGAAGAGTAGAGCAATACTGGTACATCTAAAAGGTCAACCAGCAAGATCTACAAGAAGATTGTTGAAAAGACTAAACGAGGAACTAGGTTTGCCAGTGCTTGTTTTTACTGATTGCGACCCATGGAGCTATAGGATATTCGCAAGTGTGGCATATGGTGCAATAAAAACAGCACATATATCAGAATATCTGGCAACCCCTGCTGCACAGTTTTTAGGAGTCACACCTTCTGACATTGTTAACTATGAGCTGCCCACTGATGATCTAACAAAAGAGGATATAAATGCACTGAAAAGTGAGCTAAGCGATCCCAGGTTCCAAGACGAGTTTTGGAAGGGAGAGATAAAATTGCAACTTCAACTTGGTAAGAAATCAGAGCAACAGGCTTTGGCAAAATATGGATTAGATTATGTTACTGATACTTATCTACCTGAAAAATTGAGCGAAATGGGTATAATAAAATAAGAAAAAAAGCTATGCTTATGCTTTTGTCTTGTCAATGTTTTTCTTTATTATCGAGTCTATAACTTTATCTAGGTAAGCATCAGATACAGCAGGAAGGGTTTCTTTTGTCTCTGATATTTCATCGTCTGTTTTCTCATTTCTCTCCTCTTCTATGGGTTGGAAATCTTCTACTATGTTATCTTCAACCTCTGCAAATGTCTCAATTTTTTCCTTCTTTGAAAACATTGTTTTTCTTCTTCTCATTAAAATGAAACACGCTAGAGATATTAGAAGTGCTACAATTATTCCAAGCAGCACGCCAAGCCAACTCTCACTAAGTGTAGACTGAGCTTGTGCCTCTCTATTTTTGATCAATATCTTCACCTCACCATAGATATAGGTGTCATTGTACGCAGTTATGACAGTGATGTTAAACATTGTATCATTTTCTACTTCTGGTGCTTTTAATAATAGTTCACCGTTTTCATCTGTATAGTTTTCCGTGTCATTGAAGATTACATATGCAGCAACTGGTTCATCATATAGTTTAACAATTATTTTGAACTCTTCTGTTTCATTTATGTATGTAGGTGCATCTATGGTTAAGGGAGAGTCTATGATCTTTACAGTTTTTTCGACTGTGTTATAACCCTCCTTGGTAACTATCACAGTGTAATTTGCTTCTCCATCCACGCTCGGTGAAACAAACAACGCGCTTCCATTTATATCCGTATATTTTGTTTCATTGTTGAATTTAACAATAGCATTTATTACTGGGTTGTAGAGAATGGTACCATTTTCTGTCTCTGTAACATTATCTGCCACAACAACCATAAATGGTTGGTTTTCAAACATTGGATCCTGGTAAAACACATATAGGATAGACTGATTCTCCTGTTCTGTAACGTTTTCCTCTGGATCAGTTTCATCTATATCCTTCACTGTTAGTGTGGTCTCATTTTCCTCATACCCATCCTTATAAACTGTGATCTTGTAGCTTTTATCCTCATCTACCTCTGGTGCAACAAGAGGGGCGAAACCTGTCTCATTTGT
>JAGGYP010000103.1 GCA_021162485.1 Thermoplasmata archaeon | reverse complement strand
GAGTTATAATACGGATAATTATTTTCGATAAGTTTTTATAATATTAGAGTCAATATTATTTACATAATATGATAAATCCTATACTAGTCGCAATGATGATAATGAGCGTGTTCTTAATATTCTGGTCCATATTCTTGATTTTAACCGTACAAAACCTTAGAAAAATAGATCAAATCCCATTAGATACCAAAAAGAAAATGAAATACCAACCACTAGTCTCTATTATAATACCAACTAGAAACGAGGCAGATAGAATAGAAAACTGCATAAAAACACTGAAAAAACAAACCTATCAAAAACTGGAGATAATAATTGTTGATGACTCCACAGATAATACTATAGAGATAATAAAAAAACTAATAGGCGGTGACAAAAGGTTCAAAATAATAAAACAAAATAAGCTACCTAAGGGATGGGTTGGTAAATCCTATGCATTACAACAAGCAAGCAAGCTAGCAACTGGTGAATGGATTCTCTTTCTAGATGCAGATATAGCACTTCATCCAACCACTGTTGAAAATGCATTGTATTATGCGGTTGAACATAAATCTGATCTGCTAAGCTTAATACCACGCCTAATATGCAAAACATTTTGGGAAAAAGTCATACAACCCATTGTCGGTGGATTAATACTACTTGTATGCCCACCCTTCCTAGCAAATGACCCGAAAAGCAAAATAGCCTTTGCAATGGGACCTTTTATATTAATAAAGAAAAAGGTTTTTGACAAAGTAGGAGGTTATAGTACAATTAGAGACAAAATAACAGATGATGTAGAATTAGCTAGAATAGTTAAAAAATCAGGTTTTAAAATAACACTGATAAATGGTCAGGATGCTTTATATTTGAGGATGTATAGAAATTTCAAGGACTTATGGATGGGATGGAGTAAAAACATCTTCCTAGGTTTTACCTATCTTTATAACATAAACTCTAGAATATTACGTGTTCTTATAGCCATTGGAGGTGCGCTTGCAATATTTACTCTGATTAGTTTACCATTTTTTATTGCCCTAACCTCTGGGATAGGAGTGTTACTAGGTTTTACAAACCTTTTATCACTCTTTATCTTTTCATTCTTTGCATGGACTGCTGCAACCATCATGCAAATGTATCTATATAAGATTTACAAAGCATATCCAAAATACTCGGTAGCATCCTTTTTAGGAGGACTAATTGTAACTGTTATTTTCCTAAGCTCAGCAGCAAAGGTTTTGACAAGAAAAGGAGTTGTATGGAAAGGAAGATTGTATTATAATAAGACTCCATTAGTTGAAAAGCAATAAAATAGATAAATAGGTTTTTTAATTCATAAAATATTTTCAATTGCCTAGAGCATGCCCCGGTAGTGTAGCCCGGTCTATCATGCGAGCCTGTCGAGCTCGCGACCCGGATTCAAATTCCGGCCGGGGCGCTACATTCTTTTCAGGTTTTTCAATTGAGCAAAAAACATTTTCAAAACTATTTTATTAAGTTAAATTTATGTATTAGAAATTCTTTTTTAGAAAGAAAATATGAAAATATTATGGGGCAATAATTTCAAAACTTTGTTAGTATGCGCAATTGCTTTCATGTTTTTACTACCTGTTAACTTTTTCATTGAGGTAGAGGGGGTAAAAAATGTTAAAACAAATCCAACTAGAAAGATAACCTCAATTGAAAATGAGCGCAGTAGGATTTTATATGTTAACGATGATAACATAAACGGTCCCTGGGATGGAAGCATAGAACATCCCTACCAGCATATAAAAGATGCCATAGAAAATGCAAGCGATTATGATGAAATTTACGTTTTCAAAGGAACATATAATGAAAATCTTTTGCTGAATAAACCTATTAAATTACTTGGGGAGGATAGAAATAATACTATTATTGATGGAACAAACAACGGAACAGTTGTTTCTATCTACACTGATAATATAACCATAGACAACTTTACTATACGCAATTCTGGGGGTTTCAAAAGAGATGCAGGTGTAAAAATAAATTCAAATTATAACACAGTAGTAAACTGTATCATTTATAGAACCAGGAAAGGTGTTTACATGAGCAATAGCTCGCACAATAAAATCAGAAACTGCATATTTCACACCAATGGAAAAGGATTAACATTGGAATCATCATTTGAAAATTCTATCAAAAACTGCTATTTTTCACACAATGCTTTAGGAATTGACATCCAAAAATCGAATCTCATTGATTTATTCAACTGCTATGCTCACACAAATGGAATTGGCCTGTTTATTGATAAATCATCAAATATCCACATCTCTCACAGCACCTTCTATAACAACAATGATAACCAAGGTGGAATTTCCATAGGGAATTCACAGTATGTTACCATAACAAATTGTAATATTTACCACAATGGATTTGGTATAAAAACATACAACTCCTCATCCATATGGATCAACAGATGTAACATCACATGGATTACCCATTTTGCTACAATGATCTCTAAACAATCCAAAGATGTAACAATATCTGGTTGCAATATCTCACATAATTTTAGATATGGAATATATATAGAGGAAAACAGCTATGTGAACATCCATTTTAACAATATCTTCAAGAACACCTTATATGGTGTATTTTGTGACAATGGTTTTTTCAATGCACAATACAACTGGTGGGGTTCACTGCTTGGTCCATCAAAATATGAAATAGGAATCGGAGATAGAATAACACAAAAAAATAGATACAACAGGTATTACCCTTGGAAGATAAAACCTTTTGAAAACATTGGATGCAACTGGAGATTAAACCCATCTTACACAGTAAACATAAGCATAGAAAATGTTATACCCACACCAGTAGAAGGAAAAGACTCTGATGACGATGGTGCACCAGATTGGTGGGAAATAAAATATGGTTATGATCCTTTTATCTGGAATAATCATGCTAATCTAGACCCTGATAACGATGGTCTGAACAACCTAGAAGAATGCTATACGTTCAAATTCGATTCAAACCCATTTCACAAGGACATATTTTTAGAATTTGACTGGGTAGCAAAGCATCCAGGGGACGATACAAATAAACCATCTGGTAGATATCTTGACGAAATGATTTCTGTCTTTGAAAAACACAATATAAGCTTACACGTAGATACCGGTGACCTCGAAGGCGGAGAAGAAATACCATATATATCCAATTTCTCCTATTCAGATCTAGTAGATCTATACTGGGACTATTTTCTACATAACGATCTGAACAATCCTCGCAAGGGAATCTTCCATTATTGCCTCTCATGTTATTACGGACCAGGACCTGGTTTCGCATTTGTAGGATGGGATCACCTAGATAGCTTTGATATCTCAGCACAAATGCTACAAAACAAACACAAATTATTAGACAGACAGCTTCTCATCATAGGAGGATCAATACATGAACTAGGTCACACCCTAGGATTATTTGTCGATGATCATGGTGGAATTGATAACATGGGTGATACAGATATCTTCTCCATTGAATGGGTGAAATATAGAAACTACAAAAGCTGTATGAATTACCTCTACACATATAGGATAATAGACTATTCAGATGGCTCCCATGGATGGGGTGATTTTGATGACTGGAGTAACCTTGACTTTACTTTCTTCAAAAACACTCATTTTGAATGGCCGAAATAAAATCTCTCTAAGATGCAAAATCATATTTTCCAAAAAATTCGTATAGCCAGCAGATTTTCCTCCATCTTTGTCACATTTGAATACAAAGATATCAACATATTTTTTAAACAATGGAAAACCTGCACCAGTCACATAAAAACTACCGTCAAAAAGAGCTATATCCTCAGCACCAGCAAAATATTTTTTGCCCCATATCTTACTCCATTCAATGTCTCCTCCGATGCTGATTTTTAATATTACCGCTGCTCTCTCCATGCGAAAACCTTTGCTCTCTGATACTTCACCCGCTATGAACAGGTAATCCTCGTAACAACCAATACCATATGCTATATTACTTTGACATTCACCCCAGTTTATATTCCACTCTGGTTTTGATGATTCTAGATTATAACTCACCAGGATTATCTCATAAGCATGTTTAAAGTTCTGTGCCCATCCAACTGCGAAAACATGGTTTTTGTAAAAAATTACATCCATAAATTTATCATAATCACCCCCATCCCAAGAATAGAGAAGAGAAAACTTGTTAGTGGACAAATCAAATTTTAACAACATTCCATCATGTGATGCCCCTTTAGAGGGATACTCAGATGTCCCACATAGGTACAATGAACTGCCATCGCTTGTTAAAGCATTAACTTCATCATCCTCTCCACAACCCCACGTCTTATACCAGACCAGCTTACATGAGCCGCCATTATCTTTGTACTTTAACAACAAAACATCGCTGTATCCTTTGCCATAGCTGGATGTTCTCCCGCATACATAAACTGTGTTTTTGTAACATATCACATCAAAACCTATATCGCAGTAATCACCTCCCCATGTGTCAAACCATATTTTTTCACCATTTGCATTGTACTTTGCAAGAAATACATCTGTATCAGCTTTTGATTTTACCACTAAACCTGTGAGATAAATGTTTCCACCCTCTGCATATAACCCGTAAACAAAGGCTTCTTTATCATATACAATACTATACCATTCCAAGTTGCCATCTAAACCGTATTTTAAAAGAAACGGCTGTACAAAGTTGTTAAAACTCCTTGTGTTACCAGATACATAGACGTATCCCTGTTTTTTATCAACATAGATTTTACTCTCCCTCTCCATGTGATCTCCACCCCAAAACTGTGACCACTTTGGTTTTAATTTTTGGAGGTCTGATAAATCATTAGTGACTATCCCATCTACTCCATGGAGTTTTTTTGATAAAATCGATTTAGATAAACCATCGTGTTCCACATTTTTTACAACAATTGCTCCTGCACTTATAGTTGCTAGGGAGAGAGACAATAGCAAAGTAACCAGGGTTATATTTAATTTCTTTGCCATATTTCTTCGTATAAAAGTGTAGTTTTCCTAATATTTATATTTTATTGAATTTATATTAAAAGTAGGTTTTGTCAAAAATATAAAAGGAGAAAAAGAGGTTTTATGGAACTATGGGTGTTGGCTCTGTCCATTCTGGACTGTAGAGAACCATTGTTGGGTCTCCAAAGATCACTTGTACGTTCGTAACTGCCAGAGACGATGTACCATATAATGTAGTTGG
>JAGGYP010000014.1 GCA_021162485.1 Thermoplasmata archaeon | reverse complement strand
CATCAAGAGAAGACGCATCAATAGTAACAACAACCTTATCTGTCTCACCAGATGATCTACCCTTAGATGGGGTTACCGAAAGCCAACTGCTATCAGTTGAAAGATTATAATATAAAACACCAGTTCCTGTATTGTTTATATAGAGGTTCACAGATTTAATCTCCTTTATAGAGAGAGCCTCATTGTACTCCCTTGGGGAGAAAAACAATCTAGGCTGCTCCGTCTCCTCCTTGTAGTATGCTACATACTCTTTGTTTTGGTTCATAAAGGTTACCAGCGGGTTATCTGAAGATGCATCTTCTATTCCTGTTCCAGTCCAATACTCAAATACGTAATCCTCGTAATTTTGAGCTGTAATATAAACTGTAGTTCCCTCCTCATAAACAGCATGTACTCTCCCATCTGTTGGGGTGAGAATCTCCACAGGATCTGGATACAATTTAAAAACATCTAAAGCTAGGCTAAAGGGGTCTGTATCGAGTATTAATTCAAACTTTTGTGTAGGAGTTTGATTTTTTTGGATTGCTTGGCTCCAGTATCTTCCCTTGGCTCCTTCAAGATTACTAGCTTGAATGTATACAAACTTACCAGCACTATTCGAAGGTATGAAACATCTCCATTTATATGAGTCTATTTTCTCTGGGTAAAGAGGCGTACCAACTATGTCAATTTCATTTTCAACTAACTGGGCTGTAAGTGTGTCTGCAGTAAGTGCCTCAATTGTGATATTATCTCTTTCTACAGGTGGATTAGGTGAGATGCTGATTTTTATAATATCCACTGGTGGCGGGTAGTCATCATCGATGTTAACATAATAATCTGTATCATCGTCCCCGCCACAAAGCTCAGCAACTGCGTTACTTACCAAAACATTGTTGGCGAAATAATTATGAAAAACGGAGTTCACGGCAAAAGTGTATGTTTTAATTGGACCTGGTTTAAATGTTATTGAATCTATCTTTATCCATCTTCCATCTGATGTAAATAACTTATCACCAATCTCAAGAGGCATTGGTTTTCTAAAGCTGTATGCCAGTTTTGATTTTCTTGGGTTTATAGCCGCCCAGCACAATGTACCGTTTTTTTTGCGAACATATAATGGGTGGTCATCTGTTATTTTGATTAAACCATGATTAATATCATATACCCCTTCGCGGATTTTGATTATCTTCTTTGTTACTTTACTGTATACGAAATCTTGTTTCTCTGTATCATAGGATAAAATTTTGTCTCCAACTTTTATGTCTTCAATGCTCTTTGTCGATTTGTCTCCTAATAATATTTGTGTACCAGCAGGAAGACAACAGAGTACTGTTATATTATCTGGTATGATAATATCTGGCGGGGGCACATAGGGCTCAGAGGGGGCTTTTGCATTGTGAACTAGTATACCTTCTGCGAAAAAGGTGTTAAACGGCTGTACTTCTAAATTATATGCCCAAGTTTTTTCAGATACATACTGGATGCTGTAAACCTTTGTTTCTCCACCATTAACTGTTTTAAGAGAATCGCTAATTTTCACTTTATAGGCTGGCATCCATCTTTTATTTACAAACAATACATGCTCTGGTGTAACCCGTAGTTGTTCTCCATCTTCTGTTGAAAATATGTAGTATCCTCTTGATTCATCTGGATGGTGTTTGTAAATTTTTGTTACAATTCCAACAGCCAGGGTATTGTTACAAATATCAAAGGAGAGTAATTTATCGCTTATGGCAATATCTTCTATATTTTTATATGATCCATCTGCCATAACTATTCTTGTGCCAACTGGGAAGCATGTAGAGGTATCAGTCTCCTGTGTTGTATCAACTAGAAGTAAATCACTCTCCTGGATTGCAGCATCTGTAGTATTTAAAAGAAGTAACAACTGCTGTGATAAAAGTACAATAATTAATAGTATGGTAAATTTTCTTCTTTTTCGTACATACTTCAACTTCATCCCATCCCTCAAGCATTTACATTTAGATGGGAGCAACAGGCTAAGAAAGATGTTTCTTGAGTGCACCCAACTTTTTATTGAAAAATGCTAAAACATTATTTATAATTTACTAAGAGTCTTTATCGTTTCCCCATCTCTTGAATAAATCATGTTTGATATTTAATTGATCTAATATTTTTCCAACTATGTAGTTTATCAGTTCTGAAATATTTTTCGGCCTATGGTAAAAGGCAGGCATTGCCGGTAATATTATTGCACCGTTTTCCATTGCTTTGAGCATGTTTAACAAAGAGGTTCTATCTAAAGGTGTTTCTCTTGGCACAATTATCAGTTTCATATTTTCTTTTAATGAACATATAGCTGCTCTGGAGATCAAACTGCCTGCATATCCATTGGCTATAGCTGAGAGTGTTTTCAAACTACAAGGAACGATTACCATTCCATCGTGTCTAAAACTTCCACTTGCCAGGGTTGCTGACATATTATTGTTATCATATGCTTTGGTAACCATTTTTTCTATGTCATGAAGATTATACTCTGTCTCCAAACTTATTATTTCCTTTGCAGTATCAGATATTATAAGATGTAAATCGATTTCTTTGTCAATTCTCTTTAGTTCTTCTATTAGTTTTACACCATATATTGTCCCTGATGCCCCTGTTATTGCTACTATTATTCTCAAAAAATATCACCTTTTTATCGCCTTTATAATCTCTTTTAGTTTCTCCTCCATGTTTTCTCCCTCAATAATGGTGCCTGTCACAATTATATCCGCCCCGGCTTTTATTTTTTCTCTTGCAGTATCTGCGTTTCTTATGCCACCGCCAACAATCAAAGGTATTTTGATTATCTCTTTGACTTTTTTTATCATATCATTTGACGCAGGATATGGTGCACCTGATCCTGCCTCTAGATAAACTAGTTTCATTCCAAGATACTCCGCCGCTAGCGCATATCCCATAGCTGTTTTTATATCATCCCTTTTTATGATTTCTGCCTCTCCTATTTCAGCTACTTTCATACCAGGTTCGGTTACAATGTACCCCATGGGTAGAGGTTCCAGCCCATATTCTCTGACTATCAATGACCCAAAAACATGTTCTCTTATAACATGTCTAATGTTTTTTGAGTTTAATAGGCTCATAAAAAATATTGCATCAGCATGTTTGCTCAGGTATTTTGCAGCTGTTGGAAATAAAACAACTGGAAGACTTGTATTTTCTTTTATTTTTAAAACTGTCTCATCAACCATTTGCTGAGAGGATATAGTTGAGCCGCCAACCATTATCAGATCGGTGCCAGCGTTTTCTGCTATTTTTGCTGTTTTCCCTGCTTTCTCTGGGGTTTGTTTTTCTGGATCAATCAGGGTAAAATGTAAGGGGGTTTCTTTCAATTTTTTGGTGATGTAGTCCATTGTTCCCATAGCTAGTATTCCTCGCTAAATTTAAATAAGACAGCAGTTAAATGTTTTTCTAAAAACTAGAGAAAAGCCTTGCCTGTAATTGTTAAAATTGTTACAATTAGTCCAGCGATAATGACGCCTAGAAAGATGGTTAGAATAGATTTTTTGATATCTAGATTAAACAGGTATGCTATTAGGGATGCTGTCCAAGCACCAGTAAAAGGTAATGGTATTGCGACAAAAAGTATCAACGCTAGTTCCTCATATTTTTCAACTTTGGTATTTGCTTTTTTTCTAGTTTTGTCAAACAGTTTATCTATCAGCTTGTTAAACGTTGGGTTTTTTCTTAACTCCTTCTCTACAACCCTGAACAGTAACAATATAAATGGCACTGGTATCATATTACCCAGTACTGATATGGGTAGGGCTTGCCACCATTGCCAATGATACTCCAGAATAGCAACAGGTATAGCGCCTCTTAATTCAATCCATGGCGACATGGAAATAATTATAGTGATTAACCAGTCTGGTATCATGTTTTTTATTCTTCCTCATTAACCGTTTTTATATGTTCTCCATATCCTTTTTCTCCAACTAATATGTACTCTTCTACAATGGGTGTGCCTCTTACTAAAGTATAACTTGGAAATATCGCTTGCATTCCCTCGTATGGGGTCCACTCACATTTATAATGTAGGTTTTCTGCTTTTATTTTTTGAATGTTTTTTAGATCAACAACAATTAAATCCGCATCTTTTCCCTCGGAAATAACTCCTTTTTCTAAACCCATGATTCTGGCAGGTTTTTCAGATATAAGAGAAACCAGTTGACCCAAGGAGATTAGATTCTTACTAAACCAGAACAAGAAAAGAGGGTACATTGTTTCTACACCTGGTATACCATTTGGTGCTTCATCGAAGTTTATATTTTTTTCTTCATATGTATGGGGTGCATGATCTGATTCTAATACATCAATGAAACCATTTGTTAAATGCTCTATGAGAGTTTCTGTATCAAATTTTTTTCTCAAAGGTGGGTTAACTTTATAAAAACTATCTGGCAGTGTTTTTCTTTTAATGTTTATAGAAAAAAGGAGGTGATGCAGTGTGACTCCTATGCTTATATCGCCCTTGGCTTCTTTTAAAAACTCTATACTATCAGCTGATGAAACATGACATATGTGTATCCTGTTTTTTTTGCTTTTGCAATTATGTACGGTCTGTATAGATTTTTTTTCGCATACATCTGGTCTCGCTCTTAGATGATCTATCAGATTGTTCTCTACTATCCTGTGTTTATTTAAACATTCTTCATCTTCAGCATGTATCATTATGGGTTTGTCACTAAACTCTTCTGCGTTTTTAAAAAAATCTTTCAGGTTTTCCTTTCTAAGTTGAAGTGCATTAGTGGTGCTGCCTAGGTATATTTTGAAGGCGTTACAATACTTTGCAAAATCTCTGATGTTTTCAAAGTTTTCATCTGTTATACCAGCATAGAGCCCAAAATCAATGTATGCTTTCCTTTTTGCAATTTCTATCTTATCTAAAATCGCGTTTTTTGTAGTTGTTGGTGGCTTTGTATTGGGCATATCGAATATGCAACATATCCCACCGAAGGCTGCGGAGATAGTGCCTGTCGAAAAATCTTCTTTGTGTGTAAACCCTGGTTCTCTAAAGTGCACGTGAATGTCTATTCCGGCGGGTAAAATGATTTCTCTGCTGAATTTATAATTTTCTTCTCCTTTTGGTAAAATTTTTGCTATTTTTGCTATTTTGCCATCCTCTATTCCTATGCAAACATGCTCTATCTTATTTCTAATATATGCTTTTCCTTCAACTACTATGTTCATCTAATTTTCTTCTCCACTATGCCATTTTTTGGTTTAACCTCTGTAAATATTTGCCCTTCAAACTTGTAGATTTTTGTGTTTTCATCAAACCAGGCATCAAATGGAAGACCAGCTTTCCAGCAGGTATGTGATAAAAATTCTTCTACATCCCAACCTTGTTCCACTGGAACTTGAGGTAACAGCAAACCTCTATAAAATCCCTGTTCTGCTATTAAACCATCTCTTCCTATTTTTATTTTTTCTAAATACTCTTGTGGTTTATTTACCTTTACAAGTTGTGGTTTTGTCAATATTGTGATTTCAATAACTATCTTCTCTAACTCATTCTCTTTTAGTGGGGGAAAACGTGGATCATGTGTCGCTGAAACTGCAGCCTCTTTTATCGCGTTTTTTAAAGGCATTATAGGTTCTGGAATGCCTATGCATCCTCTGAGATTATGAGTAGGGTAGGTGTTTATTGTTACGAAAACTCCTCTTTTTTCATCAAACGCGCCACTATAGTTCTCAAGTTTAGGCAGTTCTTCTTTTCTGGTGTATCTCTCTACTATTTCCCTTGCTAGTTTAACTGCTTTTTCCCCATCGTTTATGGTAAGCATTAAAAAATATAATGAGGAAATAGTATTAAAACACTATTGAAAACATTCTTTTTATTCTTCTTTTCTCTCTAGTGAGATGTTAAGCCATCTTGGTCTCTCAGCGATGTTAACAACTAGGCTGCCTTTGCAAGTATACGTTACGTTCTTATTATTTTCAACTCTTGTTGCATATGCTGATACATTGTATGTTCCTGGTTTTATTTTTAGGCTGTAGTATCCTGTGAGGTTGTCTGATGTGGTTGAGTTGAACTCTGCAGTGTTGTTTTCTATTTCTGCCCCTCTGAACTCTATTGAGATGTTTCCAATTGTCTCATTGTTGTAGGTGGTGTACCCTTCTATTTCAACCTTTGCAAGCTCGAGTGAGATGTTATGTTCTCTTGTCTCATTTTCATCAAGTTTTATCTCTTCTCTTATCTCGTATTCTCTCAAACCTGTTGTACTATTTATTCTATATACCTCTAGTATGTAACTTCCTGGGACTATTTTCTCAAACCTGTATTCTCCTGTTTTGTTTGAAATTGTTGTGTTTACTGTTTTGTCTGTCTTCTTATAGATTAATTTGACTGTTGCATTTGTTATTTCTTCTTTTTTATCGTAGCTTCCGTTGTTGTTTTTATCATAGAATACTATTCCGGTGAGCGTTGCATTTTTGGGTCTTGAAATATTATAGTAGTTGCTTCCTGGCATTAGGAAGGTTGATTCATTGTATATCTCAAAACCATCGAGTGTTGCAGTTATCTGATACTGACTAGGTGTGAGGTTTTCAATTGAATAATATCCATTTTCATTGGTTTTAGCAGTGTATTTGTTTCCGTAGTATTGATCCTCAATAGTTATTGTAACATTGGTGATTGCTGTATCATTTTGTGGTTCATAGCTACCATTTTCATTTATATCGTTATAGGCATATCCATGAATAGCTGCTGGTTCTATCATTATGTTGATGTTCCTAGTATAGTTTTTGGTTTTACGCATTGCTTCTTCTTCTGTTATTGGTCTGTAGACAGAGCTATTTGTTTCATTGAATACAATTTCTTTCAAAATATTGGTTCCAATGTTCACTTTTATTATTATCTCGCCTGCAGGTGAAATAAGGCTGAAGGAGCCGTTTTCATCGGTGATGGTATTATCATGGATAATTGAAATATTGTTGCCCCAGATGCTGGCGTTTTCGTATATGCCAACTTGTGAAAGCAATGGTTGGCCTTTACATGTTACAGTTCCATTTATTCTAGCGCCTTCATAATATTTTGCTATGACAACAGCTGGGGCTGGCCCACCCTGTAATCTCGCATAAGGTGATAGATATTTTAGTGGTGAAATGTACTCGGCTGAAAAATGTTTCAGTCCATAGGTTGGGATAGGATAAGATGGTAGTTTGTTATCTTGAGATGGTGTTCCAAGGTATGTCTTATAAAACATTGTTTCAAAGAATTTTGGTTTGTATTCGATTTCTGTACCTGTTATCCTAATGTTTCTCCTTTCCTCGATGGTCATGTTTCTTATTTGGTCGGGGGTCCATCTACCTTCCGTGGTTTGGCCATTAGCTAGGACTTGGTACCCCTTGTACCATATTTTGATGTAATCATCTTCGCCTGCACCTACTACTATGTTGCTCTTGTCCGCTAGGAAGGTAAAAACATTGAAGATTTGAAGATCATATCCCTCTACCCCATAGTATCTTATGCTTTTTCCTGTTATGTTTTGTATGTCATGGTAGAGCCATGTTATATTTTCGTCGCTCAGGTTTGCTAGTATTTTTACGGAGTCATGGTATATTGCGTTTTCTGGTCTTACTCTATATTTTTTACTAAGTTGTTTATCGTATTTCTCACCAATTGGTTCACCAACGGAGGGTGCTTTCTCTGGGTTTTCAATACACTCTGTGAGGTTTGCTGTGTCGTTCTCATTTAGGTATTTGTTCAGAACATTTTTTACCTCTTGTGGTATTTTTCCTTTTTCCTTGCAAACGCCTTCTAGTATTCTGACTATCATTACTGCTACTGCCTCGTTTTCACTTGTCGCTGTGTGGAAGTTCCCAGCAGGTGGTATACCCTCCTGGAAGTTGTCTGCAACAGTTGGATGTTTACCCACTGCTACCTCGTAGAAACCATAGTCCCACCATGCAATGAATGCAGGTCTCTTCTCTGGTTTCAAATTTGCCTCTTGTTTGCCTAACCAGGATAAGGCATCTACCCAGTATTGTTCCTTGTAAAGACTTAAACCAAAAGCACCCATGCCTTTGTTATCTGCAAATTTTTGTTTTTCACCATATGGAACTGCTGCATCAAAAGCCAGGTATGCATTAGGTAGGATAATTAATAAGGTTATGAATAATATTCCGCCTATATGGGACAGCTTAACCGCTTTTTTCAATCCTCGAAAGCTTAAACCAATTCCTCTAATGTTTCTCGCTAGGCTTTTATAATCTATTTTATCTAGGATAAGACCGCATACAAAACCGCAGAGTATTGCTGTGTGGGGAACTAGATCATTTATAAAACGACCAGCACTGAGGAGTAAATAAACCTCTATGAAGAACCAGGT
>JAGGYP010000056.1 GCA_021162485.1 Thermoplasmata archaeon | reverse complement strand
TTTGATGCAGTTGTTGATGTTGGTTTCTACATCAGTGTTCATCAGCGTATAAGGCTTAAGGGTGTTGATGCTCCTGAGATCTTTGGTGTTAGCAAAAACAGTAGAGAATACAATCAGGGTATAAAGGCTAAGAAGTATTTGGAATGGCGGTTTTTTAAAAATAACAACGAATGCATTTTAGAGACTCATAGGACAGGTAAGTATGGTAGGTGGATAGCTGTGGTTTGGCTTCCAGATAGTGATGTTTCTCTTAATCAGGAACTTTTGGATAGAAGATTAGCTATTGATTTAAAATAGATAACATTAGGAAAAAGGGGAGAGGTTAATCGCTAAACTTTTATACTATCAGCAATTTTTTGAGATTAAAGAAATGTTATGGAGGAATGTTTTCCAATGACGAGGGTTATTATTCCATTAAGTTTACTCTTGACAATCATTGCTTTATTTGGATTGCTGTCATTCTTTAATAGTGTGAATAACGAGCTGCGTGAGGGGGACATAGAAGGAGCAGCCAGCGTAGTTGGTAACAAAGTTGTATCGGAAGCAGAAAGCGAAATCCAAAATGCTATTATTGAACCATTTATTCCCTACATCGTTGGCATGATTGTATTTATTGCTAGTTTGTTTGGAATTAAGCTGGTAATTAAATAATGGAGATTGAATAAATATCGATTAAAGTGTATTGAGGCTGGTGTTAACTAGGCACTATAATAAGTCTTATAAGTGTTTTTGTGATGATCGAGGATGATAAGAGATGTAAGGACATATAGGAGTAATTTTTTCGGGAAGAGTTAGTAAAAACTTTTAGTCCTCCTCCCAGTTTTGTATCTCTGCCTGTATCTGCTGTAGGGTTTCTTTTACTTTGTTATCTAATGTTGTTCTGTCGAAACCATCTGGTGATGTTGCTTTTACCTCTATAATTATCTCAGGTTCTGATCCCCTATCCTTTAATGGTCTGATTACACCACTTATTATAGATGATAGTTTATCCCATGGTATTTTTGCTTTGAAATAAAGATTCTTTGGAAGTTTTGTTTCTCTTGTTTCTTTTGCGGGTGGCATAGTAACGGTTGCAGTGGGTTGGATAACAGGAGTTTCTGGTGGTTGTTTTTCTGTTTTTATTTTTTCTGCTATCTCTTTTTTTACTATGAATGCATCTGGTGGTATTGATTCTACATCTTCGTTGAAATAAACATTTTCACCTATTTTTATTCCAAAAATTCCATTTTTTACGCCGATAGTTATTGATTTTGTGAGGACATCGATGTTTTCCAGTAGAGGTAATCCTGGTGTTTTCATGAACATTTCATATATGTCTTGTATTGTTCTTTCTTCTTCCGTGTGTGCTAGAGTTTTTTCCATGATGTATTTTGGTGATACTTGTGAGAGAATTTTTTCTTTGTCTCTCAGGTATTCTTTTACACGTGTGCAGATGCTATATTCTCTTTCTACAGTTGGTATTCCCAAATCATACCATTTGATTTTTTGTTCTTCTAATGATGCAAGATGTCTATAACATGAGAGTATTTTGAAGGGGATGTCGTTTTGTACGTTTTTGAGTTTTGTTTTTAGCTCATCCAAGGTTTCTCTGGTTAGGGTGTTTATTAGAGATGTGCTTTTGTTGATTTCTTGGAGAGCTAGGTAGTTTTTCACTGTTTTTCTGAGAGAGGTATATTCGTTTGTGTCTAATGCTATGACAAATAGTGTGTTTTTGTATACTCTGAAGCTTGATCCTGTTTTCATAATGAGGTTTGCTGTGAACTCAGTTGTTTTCTTATTTGGGTATTGATATTCTGGTGAGAGTATTGCTATTTTGATCTTTTTTGTATCTGGAATATCTCCTGTCTCAGTGGGCCATAGATATGTATCGATGTCTCCAGTTGTCATGTGTGATAGGTAGTTTTTGATAGTTGTTGTTATCATATCATCCGAGATGGTTTCTTCTTTGTCTACGATTACGCGGTTTAGGTTTGGCTGGTTTTTGAATGCGTAGAGGTTTCCTTCCACGTGTAGATACCATAGTTCTTCTTCCAGTTTTTTAACAGCATCTCCAACTATTGTTGAGGGTATGCTTTCTCTCAAAATGGCTACTCTTAGACGAGGTAGTGTGATTCCTTTTTTCTCGCCACCTGAGAATGAGTTGATAAAAATTGATGTTGCCAGTCCTATGGCTATGTGGTATTTTTCGTATTCACTACCCATGTTTTTGTCAATCTGAGGTGCCTTGGAGTTTTCTCCAGCTATATCTGCAGCTATGATGCTATCATATTCGTTCCCGATGTGTTTGATGAATTCTCTACGGATTGACGTGTTGAATAGGTTTACATCGGCTGAGTGTATCAGAGAGGATGTGGTTCTTTTTTTGTAT
Organism: Thermoplasmata archaeon; assembly: GCA_021162485.1. Lineage (GTDB taxonomy): Archaea > Thermoplasmatota > E2 > DHVEG-1 > B8-G13 > B8-G13. The sequence continues at coordinate 1,075 of JAGGYP010000056.1, read as the reverse complement.
GCATCTGCGGTTACCTCGGCTAATAGTCTGAGGATGCCTCTGGTTCTTTGGAATGTTGGTATCGATCCCCATCTTTCGTATAGGGTGTCTATTAATTCTGGATGAAATGGGTATGCTTTTTCGATTTTTTCTCTGTATGTTATTTCTCTTACCTCTGGAGGGACATCATTACCTAGTTTTTGATAAAGGTTGAAGTACCAGTCTGCAATCTTTCTATGGATACGTTTGTCGCCTAGATCCTCGAATAATCTCTTTCTTATTATCTCATAAATCTCTGTCCCCTCAACTGGGGTATAGATGGTTTCTACTCTTCCTGATATTTTTTGTAATTGTGTCAATGCTTTTTCAGCTGATTCGTCATATTGTTCTAATGCGCTTGTTGGTAGAGATAAAACAAGAACAGAGTTTTTCGTAGCAGCAATGCTTTCAGTGAGCTCCTGGATAAATGCTAGGGTTTGACCGTGAGTGGTTTTTTCTGTTTTTTCAACCTTGTTTGCCTTTACAATGTATTCAAGGATTTCATCCATCAGAATGAGCGTAGGACCTGCTCTGCTGAGCATTTCATTTATTCTATCTTTCCCAGGTGCAACCCGTTTTTTGTCATGTTCCTCCACTATATCATAGCATCCCAGTTGTTCAGCGATTTCTCCCCATGGTGTTTTTCCTTTGATTGGATCTGCGTGGGTTCCAACAAAAACAGCCACCTTTGCTTCTGGTATGCTAATCTTTAGTTGTTTTATAGTTTCTATATCCTTTATTTTATCTCTGTTTTTTATCACGTGGTATAATGTTAGGAGAGCATGTGTTTTTCCACCGCCAAATGGTGTTTGCAGTTGTATAACTGCATCACCCTGTTCTCCATTTAATCTCTTTGCAACGTTTATTATGAGGTTTTCTAAACCCTTTGTCAAGTATGTTTTTTTAATGAAGAGAGATGCATCTCTATAATCATCTGGTCCCCTCTCTCTAGCAACATCTCCAAGGTCGGCAGCAAATACGGATTCATCAAACCTTCCTTCTCTAATATCCTTATGCAGGGTTACAACCTGCCACCAATATGGGTTCATCTTAAATC
>JAGGYP010000028.1 GCA_021162485.1 Thermoplasmata archaeon | reverse complement strand
ATTTAACTCATTCATGCTCAAGTATTTCCCAAGCAAAGAGGAATGGACACCAGCAGATGATGCACTTTATAAACCAAAAGATCTGTTTAGAATTCCTCTGAAAGAGGCAGAGAAATTAAAATTTAAAGCTATAAAATACATTTTTAAACATCATTATGAGAACAACAAGTTTTACAAATCATATTGTAAAGAAAACAAGGTCAAACCAGGAGACATTAAAAGCATAGATGATTTTGATAAGATACCATTGATACCAGATAAGTTTTTCAAGGATTACCCGCATGGTAAAGAATTTGCATTATGGCTCAGTGGCCTGTTTACTACAGATATCCCAAGTATTGTTATAAGCAAAAAAAATCCTTCTTTTGATGATGTGATAAATGATTTCAACGCAGCAGGTTTAATGGTTTCGTATAGTAGTGGCACTAGTGGTAGACATACGTTTATTCCACGTGATAAAAGAACCTTCTATGCATCTGAATATGCACTGGCAAAATGTGCTGTCACAATGGTGTATCCCATATGGAAACCTGAGTTAAATGGTTATCTTCTCATGCCTAATCCGTTTAAAACCAATTTATATGCTGGAAAAGTTACCATGGTGTATTTTGATTTGATAAAAAATATTGATGTTGCTATTGATAGGGAGATATCCACTGAGATTATAAGAGCAGCAATGAGTGGGGAGCGATCTCTTCGTGCAGCACTTGTTAGATGGGGTGCCAAGAGGGAGCATGAAAAAATGATACAGCGTATAATAAGATGGTTAATCGAAATGGAGAAAAAAAAGGAGGATATAACATTTGTTGGTGCTCCTTACATATTGTATTTTGTCATGGAGATATTAAGGGAGAAAGGTCTAACATTTAATTTTGGAGAAAACAGTGGTGTAATAACTGGTGGTGGATGGAAAATATATGAAGATAAAAGGATCTCTGTAGAGGAGTTTAGAAAACAGGTTAAGGAAACGCTTGGTATTCCAGAGGAAAACTGTTTAGATGTATATGGTATGGTTGAAGGCAATGGATGGATGGTTCATTGTAGAGAAGGACATTATCTACATGTTCCCTACTCCTATTTCCATCCTCTGGTGTTGGATAGAGAGCTAAAACCTGTTGGTTATGGAGAATGGGGAAGATTTGCCTTCCTCGACAGTGCCGCTCATAGCTACCCTGGTTTTATAATATCAGGGGATCAGGTTAGAATTTTAGAGCATTGCCCTGTTTGTGATCGACCTGGTCCTGTGTTGGAGCCGGAGATTAAAAGAGCAAAAGGTGAAGAGGTAAGAGGCTGTGCAGAAGAACTTAGAAGAATGATTGCATCAGATGTTAGGTGATATATTATGATATCGTTGCGAGAGATGAAAGAAAAAGAATACCTGCCGCCATTGTTGATGACAAAACTGATGTTGAAAGGGTCTCTATCTTTGGCGAAAGTATTATTGTTCAACCTGGGCACTTTGAAAAAATTACGCAGGATGGACCCTACAAAGATATACCAGAGACCAAAACCAAGTTATACAATTCCCAAATACAAGCCTGGTATGAAATATTGTGATTCTGATGAGAAATATCTGAGACCAACATTGTATTGTAACTGCCGTGCACCTGAGATAATAGCAATGGCAAACCATCTAGGGGCTTTCAAAAAATCTGATTATGAGTTTGCAGAAACAGCTTTTGAATTTGTTAAAAGAAAAATCATACTAGAAATGATCCCCATGGATGATGCGGTAAATGTTCTAAGAAGAGGAACAGGTACATGTTTACACGAAATCTCTCTTTTTATAGCCCTTTGCAGAGCAGCTGGTATAAAAGCAAGGTATAAACTGTATGCTTTGACAATGATTCAACAATGGTATGATGCCATAGTAGCACCTGATCCACTGATGAGGAAATGGTATGATGCCATGGGATATTTCATGCTTCATGGTGAGGGGGAGGTTTATATAAATGGAAAATGGCTGCCTGCAGATGTTGGCCCCACACCAGAGAGACAAGCCGCCGCTGGTATACCAATAACAAAGTTTGGTGAGGACTCAATAGGTGTATGGTTCCATGCATTGCCAGGGACAATCATGAGAATGGAGTCTCTACCAATCACACTGGGTCCTTCTTCCAAGTTGTTGATGAGAAAAATAGCTCCTGCCTCAGTGGCAAAGATAAACGCGAGTATTCTCCAGCAGATTGAGAAGGGAAGAAAAATTATAGAAGAGGCAGGTGGAGAAGAAGCATATGATAGGATGGCGAGACAAAAAATGGGGCCAGAGGTTCCAAAAATACAGGTGGAATATAGAAAAGATAAAATCTCGTTTAAGGAGGATTGATTTTTGTGAGTGATAAAAAAATAAAATTTCCAACCCCTGATAAAGTGTTGCTTGAAAAACCCTCTCTAAAAAAATATTTGAAATATCTGCTTTTCTTCGGACCAGGTGCAATAGTTGCTTCTATGACCATTGGCCAAGGCCAGCTTATACTTGGTCCGCAGATAGGAGCATGGGCTGGTTTTACACTGCTTTGGCTGATCACAATAAACATAGGATCATATATAATAGCATATATTAGTTTTAGATTCACAGCATTATCTGGCATAAGCATTATAGATGTGTTTGCAAAAACAAAAAAAGGATTACTAAACTGGGTTTTTCTAATAATAATGCTGATTTTCCTACCAGTTTTTACTGCTACCATAATAACCACCCTGGGTCAAACACTGACTTGGACATTTGGATTTGGTCACTACTTACTTTGGGGCATCTCTTTTGCACTGCTAGCTGCCACATTAGTGATAATCGGAAGGTATAAGCTGCTTGAGTATACACAAGCATTTTTTGTAGCAGTTCTTGGCATAGGTGCTATTATATCTGTTATTCTGATAAAACCAGATATATTCGAAATCATCCCAAACTTCTTCCTGATAGGAAACACTCCAAGCTACCCGAGCTGGGTTGATCTTGTTGAGGGATTCAAAAAGACACCTGTGCCACTTGTAATGCTCGGCTATCTAGGAACTCTAACCATAACACTTGTACCAATAGTGGGTTACCTGGGTTGGATCAAGGTTAAAAGATGGGGGATCTTCAAAGATAAGAAAAACCCTGATGAGTTTTCCCAAGAGTTGTTTGAAGAGTTTGAAAAAAAGAAAAAGATTACCTACTTACCGGATGATAAAAAAGAGATTAAAAAAGCAAAAACCTTGTTGAAACCTCTTCTCATAGACCTGGCTCTTGCTTTCCTAATAGTCTCTATTGTCTCCGCTGCATATATGATAGCTGGTAAGTATTTACTTGGTCCTCAACCAGATGGTAGTTATCTGCTGCCATCTGATGTTAACCTGATAAAAGAGCAAGCTGTTATATTTTCTAATATTGCTGCTTGGTTGAAACCATTGTATCAAGTAAGCGTGTTCTTTGCCATATTTGGTACCATGTATGCAGGTTTTGAAGCTGCTGCAAGAATGCTATATGAGACATCAAAAAATTTGATATCTGGTGTGAGAAAAATTTCTTACAGAAAGTTTATGATATACCTTGTAATATATCTCCTAGGACTGGGCATTCCTATAGCAATATCGATGTTATATGGAGTATCTGTCATACTGCTCTTGTCTTTGACCCTTCTCTTCATCGGTGTTATTGGTGTTATAATCTATGGTATAGGTACCCTGTATATCAATCAAAAGGTGCTGCCAAAGGAGTACAAGCTTGGGAAAATTGGATTGTTTTTGGGTATAGTAGCTATTATCTTGCTCTGTGTTCCCTTCCTCTCCTTTTTCATATAAGGCTTTGAAGGAGAAGCCATTATTTTTTAATCTGCAATAAAACTTATAAATGCAAATTAGATAACGCTATCAAATCTAAAAGTATATATGGAAAAATCTATATACCAAATTTAAATTAAGACGTATAGGAGGTAAAATATTATGGCAGAAAAACCTCATCTAAATTTAGCTGTAATAGGACATGTAGATCATGGAAAATCGACACTTGTAGGTAGAGTACTACTAGATACAGGACAGTTCCCTGCACATATGGTGGAAAAGTTCAAAGAGGAAGCAAAAGCAAAGGGAAAAGAGAGTTTCGCCTTAGCATGGATTTTCGACCAACTCAAGGAAGAGAGAGAACGTGGTTTAACTATTGATGTTGCTCATAAAAAGTTCGAGACAGAGAAGTATTACTTTACAATCATAGATGCACCTGGTCACAGGGACTTCGTTAAAAACATGATAACAGGTACAAGCCAGGCGGATGCTGCTATTCTAGTAGTAGCGGCACAGCATGGTGTAATGGCTCAGACCAGAGAACATGCTTTTCTAGCTAGAACCCTTGGTGTGAATCAGATGATAATAGCGATAAACCAGATGGATGCAACACAGCCACCATATGATAAGAACAGGTTTGAACAAGTGAAGGCAGATGTTGACAAACTTCTAAAAAGCATCGGTTACAAAGATGACCAACTTACCTATGTTCCAGTATCTGCGTTTGTTGGAGACAATATTAAGGAAAAAGGTAAGCTAACATGGTGGGATGGAGACACGTTGCTTGACGCTCTTAACAAACTAAAGGTTCCAGAGAAACCAATTGACAAACCATTGAGATGGCCAGTGCAGGATGTTTACAACATCAAAGGAGTTGGCACCGTACCAGTGGGAAAAGTAGTCTGCGGCGTACTCAAACCAGGGGACAAGATCATTTTCAAACCAAGTATGAAACCTGGAGGAGTAATTGGCGAGGTAAAAACCATAGAGATGCACCATGAGCAATTAGACAAAGCAGTACCTGGTGACAACATAGGTGTTAATATTAGAGGAGTAAGCAAAAACGATATCAGAAGAGGAGATGTAGCAGGACCAGTGGACAAACCACCAAAGGTTGCAAAATCCTTCACAGCACAAATAATGGTTTTGAACCATCCATCCGTGATTGCAAAAGGTTACACGCCAGTGTTCCACTGTCATACTGCACAAGTAGCTTGCAGATTCGAGGAGCTTCTGAAAAAGATAGATCCAAGAACTGGTGAAGTCAAGGAGGAAAACCCTGACTTTTTAAAGACAGGTGACGCGGCAATAGTAAAAATAGTGCCAACAAGACCAATGGTGATAGAACCAGTAAAAGAGTTTCCACAACTTGGAAGGTTTGCAGTTAGAGACATGGGTCAGACAGTAGCAGCTGGAGTCTGCATCGAGGTAGAAGAAGCAAAATAAACAGATTTTACTAAAAAACAAAGCATTAAATTAATATACCCTACCCTCTATTTCCCTTTCTTAATAACTAATGTTTAGAGGATAAAAAATGGCGCAAAAAGCAAGGATTTCCCTAACATCTACAAATGTTAAAAAGTTGGAAGAAGTTTGTGCACAAATAAAAATAATAGCGGAGCGAACAGGAGTAGCGATGACAGGACCAATTGCATTGCCGACAAAGAAACTAAAAGTCCCATGTAGAAAATCACCTGACGGTGAAGGCTCTGAAACCTGGGATCACTGGGAAATGAGAATCCATAAAAGACTAATAGATTTAGATGCCAGTGATAGAGCACTGCGACAGCTTATGAGAATCCAAATACCAGATGGAGTAAACATAGAGATAGTCTTAAAATCCTAAAAATTGTTTTTTTGAACTTTTGACTTTAAAAATTTTAAATATTGGTAAACCATTTTCAACTAGCTATACATATTATTTATTAATCCTGAAAATAATACGCATAACTAATATTGGAAATGCCGAGGTAGCAAAGTCCGGCCCACTGCGCCGGCCTTGAGAGCCGGTTCCCCATTTGGGGAGCGGGAGTTCAAATCTCCCCCTCGGCGTATTTGATTACTAACTCCTTATTTATGTTAGATAAAATCCAAACAAAATGATAACATTTATTAATTTATAGAATATTTTAAGGTTGTATGAAAAAATATACATCCTATTCGGTCATACTTACTTTATTAGGGAGCATACTACTTACCGGTTGCATAAATTATCAAAACTTTGGGGTTTATGATTTTGAAGTTCATGAATGGGGAGTGTTTGTGAAAGGATATGACTGTGACAATGTTTCGGTATTGAGTGAATCTCCAGAGCTAATATATGTTAAGAAGCCTGTAATTTATTTTCATGATTTAAAAGGCAGAACAAATGTTAAAGTCGAAATTGGTTCTATAAGGAATGCAAGTACAATTCCTGATGCAGATATAAAGGATGATTGTATAATCTGGGGTGTAAACGTAGAAAATGACACAATATTTTTATCCAAGGGGACGAAATACCCTTATCTTTTTTATGAGGGAGAGATAAACTATCCAACTAAGATAATCGCCAATATTACAGTTATTGGAGACAATGTAACCTTTTACGTAAAGAACAATGAAAACTATACTATCACAGACATTTACATGATCTACGGATATCCAAAGTATAATTATACAACATTTCCAACGGTTTTAACTTATGTTAGGATAGATAAATTGGATAGTGGTGGAGAGGCAAATATAACCACCCATTTAAAAAACGACACATCCTATGAAATAGATGAACTCTTAACATCTTTAGTAGAAAAAGGTCTTACTGAAAAGGAAGCACAGGAATTAATCAATTATTGGGAAGATTGGTGGTTCTGGCCCACAAATATCGGAAATTACACAAGATTAATATATACAATCCCTCCATCAGTCTATGATCAGTTACTTCATTTAAAAGTAACACCCGAACCTTCTTCAATAATTAGGGTTGGAATAGTTACGATAACAAACATACCTATTTTAGACCTCAACACTCAATCTTCTAGCAATTCCAACAGATAAATGCTCTTATCGAGTTAAGGATAGCACTGTTATCCCTCCCATGACTATTTTTCTTTACTTTCGCCAAGGTGGCCCAGTCTGGTACGGCGCAGGATTGCTAATCCTGTGGGCGAAAGCCCTCGCGAGTTCAAATCTCGCTCTTGGTGTACAATTAAATACAACTAATAAATGATAAAATTTTTATAAAACCCTTAACTATTTTGTAGTAGAGAGGGAGGTTTAAAAAATGAATCTGTTAAAAAATGTAACAATATTTGCAGTAGCTATATTGATGGTAACAATCCCGGTTACAGCCTCTGCATCGGAGATATTTTCTCATAAGGCGTTTCTAAAAATAGGGTCCAACATCCAGAGTACTCTAAAAGAGGAAAAAAAGTTTACAGATAGGATTGCAGAGATTATGCAAAAGATAAACCAAACTCTTTTGAAAAAATATCTCACAAAACTAGTAGAATTTGGACCCAGGGATACTGGAACATATGGTTGTTTCAAAGCGGGTGAATACATTTATAACGAGTTTAAAAAAATGAATTTGACGGTTAGATACCATTATTGGTCTCAATATGGAAACATATGGAACCGCAGATTTTATAATGATAGAAATATAGAAGCTACACTTGAGGGTACCAACAAGTCTAGTAACATGATATTTGTGTTCAATGCTCATTATGATAGTGTAGAGGTATCCCCCGGTGCGGATGATGATGGATCAGGAACAGCTGCAGTACTAGCTGTGGCAAATGTTCTAAGTCAGTACAGGTTTGAGCATACAATCAGATTCGTCACCTTCTCTGGAGAAGAGGAGGGGTTACTTGGAAGTAGTATTTACGCTAGAGATTGTTATGAGAACGGTGATAATATAGTTGTTGAGATAAACGCAGATGGGATAGGATATGCGGAGACAGAGGAGGATCTTAACAAGGCTCGTATTTATTATACAAGAGACGCGGATTGGGCAGCTCAAATAGCTGAGAATATAAGTAAAAAATACAATTTAAACTTCAACTTTGCCACGGGGATAATCTCTGGAAAACGAGGAGGAAGCGATTACTACTCCTTCTATCAATATGGCTATGATACACTATGTTTTTTCGAAGGAAAATGGAATCCACACTGGCATACTCCAGATGATACAATGGAACATGTCAATCTAACCTATCTGACAAAGATGACAAGGTTAATTGCTGGAACACTTGCAAAACTTGCAAATATCACAGAGGAGAGATATCCAAAGGTAAAAATAGTTTCGCCAAAGAGAGACAGAATATACATAGATGGCATTGAAAAACCATTTTTTGATCTCAAAGGCAACACAATAGTAATAGACAATATATGGATCTGGGCAGAGGTTGAGACAAAAAAACATAACATTAGCAAAGTTGAATTTTATCTAGATGATGAGCTCAAATATGTCGACACATTATATCCATTTAAATGGCGTTTCGATGGACATATATTCTTTAAACACAAGATAACAGTTGTAGCCTATGATGAAAAAGGAAATGTAAATAGTGATGAGATGTACATAATCTTCTTTAATACCCGACATGAGCTTTAGCTAAAAAATCGTTTAAAACTACAAAATTTTGCCAGTCTTCCTTGGCATAATGTTTTACCTTGACATATAAGAAGTTTGAAAGGCAAACTATTGAGACAAATGCAAAGTCAAAGGTGAAATTATAATCCGGATTAAAAGGATCAGACAGGTCAACATATGCGTAGATTCCAACCAATACATACTCTTTGTGGAAAAACAATCTGTTATTGTTGATGTGGAATGAAATATTGCCCTCTCTTTTGTCAAAGGTTTGTACAATTTTTTTATTCTCTTGATCAGGCAAGGGTGAAACTGCGGCCACTGCAATATCAAAACCTAAAAAACCTGACCTGGGCGCTTCAAGAGAATATTTTACATACAAATCAAATTCTTTTGGTACTATCTTAAATGTTATTAGATCTCCTCTGCAGGAAACCTTTGATCCTTTAACTTTTATTTCACCTATACAAATTGTACTATCCCCATCAACAAGGGATTTTTTGTTTTTGATAACCATAGAAGCATCTGCAGATGAGAGCATTACCAAAGAGATTATTACAAAAAATATTATTACTCTCATATTCCCACAATTTTATTTATATAATT
>JAGGYP010000084.1 GCA_021162485.1 Thermoplasmata archaeon | reverse complement strand
ATACATTTCAACTGCATATGAACCAGTGATAGATGAAATAGAGTTAAAAATCAAGGATATAAGAAAAACGAATTTATTCTGGAGCATCAAAGTTAATGTTCCTATAGACACGCCTGTTGAACTATACAACCTAATCATATTTTTTGAAAAAAATAAAACATTATATTCTGTAAATGAACCAAGAGCTGTGGATGTAATAGATGATTTTTCTGACAACTTCTCATTTGTTCACGTGACCGATTTTCATATAGGTGATCCCCGAGGTGCTAAAGAGAACTTAGAAGAGACAATAGGTTGGAAAGCAGCTAAGAAGGCTGTAAAAGAAATAAATCTTCTTCATCCTGATTTTGTAATAATATCTGGTGATTTAGTATTTGGATATCTCGTCTCTTATGATTACAAAGAATGTTATAAAATTTTACAACTTTTTGATGTCCCAACATTTTTGTGCCCTGGCAATCATGATGGCCAAATAGTACTGAGAAAGGATGGCTTCGATTTTTGGAAAAAATACTTCGGCCCACTTAATTATTCATTTAATTATGGGGATTATCATTTTATAGCTGTCAACTCCTATTGTTGGCCATCATACCGAAGAACACCAATGTTACTTCCAACATACAGCTGGGGAGGATATATAGATGATAATGAAATAAAATGGGTTGAAAATGATCTAAAAAATAATGAAAATGCGACCCTTACATTTATGTTTTTACACCATAACCCAATCTGGGAAACAAAAGATGATTCTGTTTTTAAATTCAGGAGCGAATATCATAACAGAAAAAAACTACTTTCTCTAATTGAAAAATATGAGGTTGATATGGTCCTATCTGGACACGTACATTATGATAATGTTACCATAATTAATGGAACAATCTATGTAACTACTACAACTACAGCAAGTGACCACGGAGAGAATGCATATTGGGGTTATAGGTTAATAGAGATAAAAAATGGTGTGATTTCATCGTACAATTATAAAGAACCCAAATATTCTATACCTTCATATCACATCAATTTTACATTTATAGACTCTTACACTGCAGTTGTGGAAAATAATCTTATAAAAAATATTACCGTGCTTGTCAAGTTTTTTGTCCCAACTGGTTCATATAGAGTAAAAAATGGGATAATTCTAATGGAAAGAAAAAAAGATAATATGAGTGAAATCTATGTTTGTTCAACTGTAAGAAAAAAAAGCAAATTAGAAATAGCCTTATTAAATGGTTAAATCTCTATCAACTCTCTTTTTGCATTGGTGAGAATTTCTATTTTTCCTTTTTTGACCAAAACATCATCCTCAATTCTCACACCACCTATCTTTGGTAGATATACACCTGGTTCTACAGTTAAAACCATGTTTTCTTCAAGTATTTCTTTATACCCTTCATTCAGTCTTCCACCATCATGTACAGCTAATCCAAGTGTATGCCCGGTTCCATGGATAAATTTACCTTTAAATTTTGTTTTGTCTATATATGATTTAACAGCAAGGTGAACTTCTTTAAATGTTGAGCCTTCTTTTAGGGTATCAAAACCTATCTCCTGTGCTTTTTTTACGGTTTCATACATCTCCTTTTGTAGCTTAGAAGCTTTTCCATAAACAAAAGTTCTTGTTATATCTGAGAGATACCTGTTAACCATTGCACCAAAGTCAAATAAAGCAAAGTTTCCTTTCTTTAACTTTGTTTTCCCACTAACATGATGAGGTAATGCAGAATTTTTACCGAAAGCAACTATGGTTTCAAAGGCTCTGTCCTCTGCACCTTTTAGTCTCATAAGATGTTCTATTCTGCCAACCATGTCTAATTCTGTAATATTTTCATGTAAAATATCTGGTAACTCGTCTGCTACTTTGCTTGCTATACGACAAGCTTTTTTTATTTCTTTTATCTCTTTCTCATCCTTTTTCATTCTTGCTTCTAATAATCCTTTACTAACATCTATTAGCCTTGCTTTGGGTAAAATCTTCTTTATTTCTAGGTAATCTTTGTGAAGCAAATCTTCTGAATTGATGCCAACTTTTTTTGAGGATTTTAAAACATTTTTTGTTATATCATTTAATTCTTTTTTACTTTTGAACACATGAACATTGACATCTTTTTTTCTTATGTTACAAGCCTCAAGTTGGGAGGCGATAATATGTACATCTCCATTAGGGAAGGCTATGGCTGCGCCTTGTTCAAAAACACCTTTTAACCCTGTGATGTAGTAGAATGATAGGTCTACATGTGTTCTTGAGGAATTTTTAACCAGAATAGCGTCAATATCTTTGTTAATGATATTGAAAAGCCTTTTTATTCTTTTTTTCAAAAATATCCCTCCTTTTATGTGAATAGGATTTAAATCTAAAAACTTTGCTAATATTTTATCAACTTCTCAATATATAAATATAATTGAGAGAATACAAATTAAATTAAAGATGACTAGGCATCCTTTTTAAATAAAAGAAAAACACTATTATTACTTTGTATACCTACCTAGCAATTCTCGGAGTTGCGAGAGATCTTGTTTTATTGTTTCTACCTCTCTTAGCTTCTCTTTTTCGAACTCTTCGAGGATCTTTGGTAAAGGTGTTGTTAGCTTATATATATGAACAGGTCTTCCTTTACCCTTCTTTTTAAGATCTCTTTTTGCCACCCATCCCCTTTTTCTTAACTCTTGCATTGCAACACTAACTTCTGGTTGTCTAAGATTAGCCCCTTGTTCTACGTCAGCAGAGCGACATTCATCGACTTGAGAGATATAAATCAGGGTTTTTGCTAGGTTTTTTGGCATGCCTAGGTCTGTGAACAATTGTACAACTTTCTCATCTTGTTCATCTAATACATTTGATCTTGCACGCTTCATATTCCTTCACCAAATCTAAATCATTCACAAGTATTTATAATTTTCTAAAATTTCTCTTTTTTCCACATAGTAATTTATTACACTACTTTTATATTTTTCGGTATTTTTCATTTACCAGATTTATATTTTTTTATTTTTATTTTTGCTTCTTTAAGCATTTGCATAGCTAACTCATCAGGATATTCATCTTCAAATATGATTTCTTTTACTCCAGCATTTATCAACATTTTTGCGCAAACCGAACAAGGTGCATTTGTGCAATATAAGGTAGAATCTTTGATTGAAACACCAAATACTGCGGCTTGTATTATAGCATTTTGTTCAGCATGCAATCCTCTACATATCTCATGCCTTTCTCCTGGGGGAATGCCAAGTTGCTCTCTCAGACACCCTGTTTCTGAGCAGTGTTTCAAGCCCTTAGGAGCACCATTGTATCCTGTGCTTAATATGTGTCTATCTTTAACAAGCAATGCACCCACCTTTCTTCTGAGACATGTACTTCTCTTGGCAACAACATGGGCCATTTCCACAAAATAATCATCAAAGGAGGGCCTTTCCTCAATATTTTTTTTATTCATTTTTATAATTTCCCTCTGTGTGTTTGGTTTAGTAATTTATCTCATTTTAATAAATATTGTTAAAAAATCATTTTTTAAGTCTGATTTCAAAGCTTTGAAAATCTTTAGGAACTATAGAATTAGCAAACAACTCTCTTGCCTCTTCCTCCAATGGTTTTGAATCCATGTATCTAGGACTAATGTGTGTTAAAAAAAGCCTCTCTACATTCGCTCTTTTTGCTATTTCAGCTGCCTGTTTCGCAGTGCTATGTCCATATTCAACTGCTGTTTCTTCTAACTCAGAATGAAAAGTTGCATCATGGATTAAGGCATCTGCATTTTTCGCAAAATCTACAAGCTTTTCAAGAGGTCTAGTGTCCCCTGATATCACTATTTTTCTCCCCGGCCTTTTCGGGCCTAATATCATATCTGGGGTTATTTTTTTGCCGTTTATTTCAATAGTTTTCCCCTTTTGGAGCTTACTAAATAATGGCCCCTCAGGTATCCCTAGCTCCAATGCTTTTTCCTTATTGAATCTACCAGGTCTTTCATCCTCCTCTAAAGAATAGGCCAATGTTGGCACGTTATGATCTACTTTCAAAGTTTTTATGGTATACCCATCAAATTTTATACTACAATTATCATTTAATTCGGTTGCAACTATTTCATATGTAGGTGTAAAATATCCCAGAGAAAGTATTTGCGAAATAAGATTTCTTAGTCCTCTTGGTCCGTATATGTATAGAGGCTTTTCTCTATCGTTAAGCTGCATCGTCTGGATAAGACCAGGTAAACCCAAGAAATGATCCCCATGATAATGCGTTATAAATATCTTCGATATTTGCATATAACTCAACTTTGATTTCTGGATTTGTCTCTGTGTACCCTCTCCACAGTCAAACAATAATATCTCCCCACCCCTCTTTATAGCAATGGCTGAAACATTTCTTTTTACTGTAGGCCAACTTCCACCAGTTCCTAAAAATATTATTTCAAGCTGCATATTAAGATGGATTACAAAACATAGTAAAAGATTTTGTGGTAACAGTCAGTTTTTTCTATAGACACCAAAATATCTAGTTAAGCTTCTATGCACTCTACACGAATATACAACCTCTCTTTCTAAATGACTATCTAATATCCCTAATGCATCTTCATTTGGCAAACCAACAACAGCTTTTCCACCTTTTTTTAATACTTCACAAATAGCTTTAGCTCCTCTCTTGTACAGCGTATCAATATTTTCTCCACCTACACTCGTTGATCTACCATATGGAAAGTCTGTAACTATTGCATCAACCTCATTAACATATCTTGATACCTCTCCAATATCACACTGAAATAGTCTATAGTTGGTTATTCCATAGTATTCTAGATTTTTTTTACATCCTTCTACCATTTTTCCGTTTATATCGCTACCAATAATTTTTGCTTTTATCAACGCAGCTTCTATAAGTATTCCACCAGTACCACAAAAGGGATCAAGAAGAGTTTTGTTTTCAGTTACCTCCGATATGTTTACTAAAGCTCTGGCAAGTTTTGGATGCAAGGATATAGGTGAAAAAAATGGTCTATACTGTGCTTTTCTCTTTTCAAAACTCTTTCGATCTATTTCAAAGAGTTTGAGCCCCGCATATGCTTTATTATCCGATAATATCACTCTAATTTCAAAATCAGGCTTTTTAAGATCAACTTTATATCTCTCAGCAAATATTTCACCAACCGTTCTCTCAACTTCTAAAGAGCTAATATCTTTGTTTTTAATCCTATTGTTGCATCTAACTCTGAAACTGTTACCCTTTTCTAAGGATACATCTATCTCCTTACACACTTTTTTTATATCTTCAAGATCGCTTTTGCATACAAAAAGAAATTTATCTAAGAAAAAGGAAAGAGCAATTCTCTCAGCTAACCTTTTTATTTTTCTCTCGTCAATATCCACTATTACTACATCTTCATTTTTTTCTATAATATAATAATTTTCTTCTTCACCTTTTATTGAGTATATAACTTCATCTGCAGGCAGTAAATTATATTCTTTTGATAACTCAAAAATAACTTTCATATCTTTGTTTGATAGAAAGGTAAAGTTATTTTATAATATTTACTTGGAATCATTAAAAATAAAGGAAACTTTTATTAAATTAGTTTATATTTACTTTTATAGAGATAAAAACCCAAAGGGATACAAATGCCACGTTATGGGATATATTTCAAAAAGTTAGTAGCATTTTCTATAGTCTTTTCATTTGCTTTTGTCTCTGCACTTTCTCTTATTCATATAACTAAAGGAGAAAAGACAACACTTCAACTGTATTTCAAGGAGTTAAAGAGTGATAACAGTGGCTTCATGGATGCTGAGAAACCAACAAAAACAGAAGACTCTGTTGCAAACTTAGATGAAGTAGATGGAGTAATGTGGTTTTATGAGAATGATAGGCCTCTTAAGATGACCAATAGCAAAGTTAGTATAACACTCTATTTTAAATCTAATATAGTTGCTACACGTGAAGTTACAGTCTCTTTATGGGATTTTACAACATCTTATCAGCTAGGATTAAAATCTCAGAAAGTTACTTCAACCTTGTTAGGCTCCTCTGCAACTTTTACATTTACTATTAAAGACTATCAACTGCAGGAAAAAAATGGACTTGCATTGGTTGTAACGGCAAATAAAACAGGATTGCTCGGCAAGGTGGGTTTTCTTAAATTCAATTTACTTTTCAACTCAAATAAACACCCCTCAAATATAAAGATAAGCAATTTAGAGGAATTAGAACCGGCTCCCCCCTACAAAATTACTATACTCAAAGAAGGAAATAAGATTCAATACGATAGCCTTAAACCTGGTGGCGTCACAGAGTATACCATAAAAGTTTCAAATGAAAAAGATGAGGATGATAATGTAACGTTATCCTATGATTTTAGCTCATTAGGATGGGATGCATCTTTATACGTGGAGAGATTATATTTACCTGGTGGAGGGTATAATTTCACCAATATTACAATTACAGCACCTTCAGATATTGAAACCAACACAAATCTAACTATAACAGCAGAGGGTAACTTGGGCCTAGCTTTTTCCACTGTTAGTTTGAACACATCTAAGAGATTATACGTTTATGATGTAAAAGTTGTAAAACCAAAGAATGGCAAGGCAAAAAGTGGAGAAAATGTAACATATGCTTTTGTTATTAAAAACATAGGAGAGGGCGAAGATATTTATAACCTATCTATAAATTCTCAGCATGGCTGGAGTATATGGGTTGAGAAGAATAGAACCGAGCTAAAGCCAGATGAGGAAGATAGGATAAAAGTTAGAGTAAGTATACCCAAAGATGCAGAAGTTGGTACAACAGATATTTTAACGTTAAAAATAACCTATGACCCATATAGAAAGTTAGAGAAAACAGTCGAAGTTAAAACAGAGGTAATTAGTCCCGGTATAGGAGAAATTCTATTTAATTCTTTAAAATCTATATCAAACAGCATTGGATTAACTGCAATTATAGGTGGAATAGCACCATATGTATTTCTTCTAATTATAGTAATAATCATATTATTAATCATTTTTGTGGCTCTCTATCTTAGAAGAAAGAAATATGTTGAAATAATTTGTGTAGATAGAATAAAGGAAGTAAAACCTGGTGACAAGGCTGAATATAGTTTAACTATTTTAAACCCATATAAGGTTAGATTGCTCTATAGTTTATCTGCAAACTCTGTGCAAAAACCAAATTGGAAGATTTCCTTGAATGAAGATGAGGTAGTTTTGAACCCAAATGAGAGCAGGGAAATTAAACTAGTTGTCGAAACTAGTGAGTCAGATAACGTAGGAGATTGGTCTGAGATAAGGGTAAAGGCAGCACCTAGACAGAAACCTTCTAAGTCAATGGAGATCTCTTTGTTAACCAATTTGAGAGAGGCTAGACCAGCTCTCTTTATAAAGGATGTAAAACATTTTCCAAAAGTATTTAAAGGAGGAGACATAGTTACAACATCGTTTACATTGGAGAACAATGGAGATGCTCCAGCAGATAAAGTCTCCGTTACTATATACATAAATGGTGAGGAGAGAAACAAAGTCGAGAATCTAACCATACCAGAAAAAGGGTTTGCCAAGTTAAAACTTCCATGGATTGCAGTAAGAGGTAAAAATAGTCTTCATATAGCGGTTAGGCAGAAATAATTAAAAAACTTTTAGCTATAGAAGAATTGCTTTTGTAAAGGAGCATAAAAATAATGGAAGAAGAAGCAGCAGACAAGAAAAAATGGTTTGAAGAACTGAGGAATGCGGATAAAAAGTATCAACTTTTAATTCAGCGTAGAAATGAGTTAAACGAGTTAGCAAGAACCGTGAAAGAAGAAAGAGACATGATCAACAAGAGACGGAAGGAACTTCTTGAGGAGATGAACAAGAAAAAAGAGGAGAGAAACAAACTAGCAGAAAAAATGAAAGAGCACAAAGAAATGAGAAACAAGTTACAGAAACAAGCCAAAGAGCTTATCCAAGCAAAAAGAAGCAAAAAAGGCAGTATAATAAAAAGCTTACCTCTTCGCGTTGAGGAGCTAAAAGCAGATATACAAATGCTTGAATACAGGCAAGAGACAGAGCCAATGAGTGCAGAGGAAGAAAATGAGCTTATTGAAGAGATACGGAAAAAGAAAAAGGAATATGAGAAACTTAAAAAAGAGTTAGAAAAGCAGAAGATAATCGAAGTTGATTTATCAGATACAGAAAAAGCAATAAAAGAGTTGTTTAAGAAAGCCGATGAGGAACATCAACAAGTACAAAAGTATTATAAAGAAATGCAAAAGGCTCACAAAAAGTTTGTTAAACTTATGGAAGAAGTAGCAGCTCTTATAAACGAGGCAAAGAAAAAACATGAAAAATTTGTAGCCATAAGAGAAGAGGCGAATAAATTACATGCCAAAGCCATGGAGATGAGAAGTAAAATAATCACGATTAAAAAAGAGCGGAGAAAACACAGGGAAGAGGCACGTAAAATGTTAGAAGAGCTGAACAAAAGAGCACAACAGGCACTTTTGGATAAGAAAAAAATAGAGAAAGTGACTGAGCAAACAATAGAGGCTCTTAAAAAGGGACAAAAAATCTCCTTAACATAATTAATCGATTATTGACGAATTTTAAATCGACAATTTTATATATGGGTTTTGTAT
This sequence comes from Thermoplasmata archaeon, assembly GCA_021162485.1. Classification (GTDB taxonomy): domain Archaea; phylum Thermoplasmatota; class E2; order DHVEG-1; family B8-G13; genus B8-G13. The sequence continues at coordinate 9,939 of JAGGYP010000084.1, read as the reverse complement.
TTTGCTAAAGCCGGTGCTATCAGGGTATGGAAGATAATATTGGAATCGTTAGTTATGGAGTCTATATACCACGTTACAGAATAAAAGCCTCTTCCATAGCAAAGGTTTGGGGTAAAGATTCTAAGTACATCGAAAAGGGACTCAACATAACAGAAAAATCAGTTCCAGGTCCAGATGAGGATGTTGCTACAATCAGTGTCGAAGCTGCAAGATATGCGTTAAAAAGATGTAAAGTTGATCCACAGGAGATTGGCGCTATCTATGTTGGAAGCGAATCCCATCCCTACGCAGTCAAACCAACAGGAACCATCGTTGGTGAGGCTATTGGAGCAACACCAGACTTAATGATCGCTGATTATGAATTTGCATGCAAGGCAGGAACCGCTGCAATACAAAATTGTATAGCCTTGATAAAATCCAATATGATAAAATATGGTCTTGCAATTGGGGCAGATACTTCACAAGCAGCACCTGGAGATGCACTTGAGTATACAGCTTCGGCAGGGGGCGCAGCTTTTCTGCTAGGGAAAGAAAAGATAATTGCTAATATAAATGCAACATATTCTTTTGCCACAGACACACCCGATTTCTGGAGAAGAGAAGCAAGAAAATATCCAGCACATGGTGGAAGATTTACAGGAGAACCCGCATACTTTAAACATATAATAAATGCATCAAAAAATCTTATGGAGAGAATCAAGACGAAGCCTGAAGATTATGATTATGCTGTTTTTCACCAACCAAATGGAAAATTCCCCATCAGTGTTGCAAAAAAACTAGGTTTCACATACGAGCAGATAGAGCCTGGCTTAATATGTCCTCTACTGGGCAATACTTATTCAGGTAGTTATCTCATTGGGTTATCAGCTGTTTTAGATATTGCTAAACCAGGTGATAGAATCTTTGTTACAAGTTATGGATCAGGCGCTGGTAGTGATTCTTTTGATATAACCATAACTGAAAACATAAAAAAGTTTAGGAGGAAAAATGCACCTACTGTAAGAGAACTTCTGGAGAATAAAGAGTACATAGACTATGGAACATATGCTAAGTTTAGAGATCTTTTATATTGGGAGTGATAATGTATGAGAGATGTAGCAGTAATTGGGATAGGTCTTACAAAATTTGGAGAACTCTGGGAAAAATCATTTAGAGATCTCATAACCGAGGCTGGTATTAAGGCTATAGAAGATGCAGGTATAAGTGGTAGAGAAATAGATGGAATATATGTTGGATCGATGAGTGCAGGCAGATTCGTGGGTCAGGAACATGTGGGTGCCCTTGTTGCAGACTCTGCAGGTTTAACAGGTGTACCTTCTACTAGAGTAGAAAGCGCCTGTGCATCTGGTGGCTTAGCATTTAGACAAGCTTATCTTGCTGTAGCCTCAGGCATCCATGATATGGTTGTTGTCGGTGGCGTAGAAAAAATGACAGATGTTGTTAGTACAGAAGCCACAAATACACTTGCTACAGCTGCGGATCAGGAATGGGAATCATTTTTTGGAGCGACATTTCCAGCTTTATATGCATTGATCGCCACTCGTCATATGTATGAATATGGAACTACAAGAGAACAACTTGCTCAGGTTGCAGTTAAAAATCATGCAAATGGGGCATTAAATCCAAATGCGCATTTCAGAAGAAAGATTAGTGTAGATGATGTACTCAATTCATCACCAGTAGCTTATCCTTTAAGATTACTAGATTGTTCTCCTGTAAGTGATGGTGCTGCAGCAGTTATATTATGCCCATTAAAAGATGCGAAAAAATATACAGATAAAATTGTAAAAATTATAGGCTCTGGTCAGGCATCTGATACCTTGGCGTTACATTCTAGAGACGATATATGCACGTTTAAATCAACTGTACTGGCATCAAAGATGGCTTATAAACAAGCAAAAATTAAACCAAAAGACATAGATGTTGCTGAGGTACATGATTGCTTTACGATAGCGGAAATATTAGCAACAGAAGATCTAGGTTTTTTCAAAAAAGGAGAGGGGAGCAAAGCAGTAGAAGAGGGACTAACAGAGATAAACGGAACGATACCGATTAATACAAGTGGAGGTCTAAAAGCAAAAGGTCATCCAGTTGGTGCCACAGGAGTTGCGCAGATAGCTGAAATAGTAATGCAATTGAGAGGAGAAGCAGATAGAAGACAAGTAAAAGATGCTGAGATAGGATTGACACATAATATCGGCGGCAGTGGAGCATCATGTGCCGTTCATATACTGGAGGTGGTTTAAATGACTACGCATTATCATCTAGTTTCAAAATTTTGGAGAGAGATACCACACAGATACAATTTGATAGGTACAAGATGTGGAGAGTGTAAAACAGTTTATTTCCCACCTAGAAATGTTTGCCCTAGATGCAGAAGAAGCAGTATAGGTAAGATGGAGAAATACAAGTTAAAAGGAAAAGGAAAAATATATACATATACTATTATACACGTTGCTCCGGAGACATTTGAAGATGAAATACCATATATAATAGCTATTGTTAAGTTAGATGAAGGACCTATGGTTACCTCGCAGATAGTTGATTGCAACCCAGATAAGATAAAGATTGGTATGCCTGTAGAGATAGCATTTAGAAAGATACAGGAAGATGGAGATACAGGCGCTATTTATTATGGGTATAAATTTAGACCCATTAAGAGATGAATATGAACGTAAAAAACATATTAGCTGAAAAAATAGCGGGCGAGATCACACTTAGCCCCAAACCAGGGGCTACTTTGAAAAAATGGCGAAATACCTTTGAAATCTCACAAACAGAATTAGCGAACTATCTAAAAATTTCCCCCAGTGTCATAAGCGATTATGAATCAGGCAGAAGAGCATCACCAGGTATTAAGACAATAAAAAGATTGATAGAGGCTTTTTTTGAGATAGACGAGAAAAGAGGTGGAAAGATAATAAACAGGTATACTTCGATGATAGAAAGTCCAAAGGGTGTAATAGAGATAATGGAATATCCTTATTCGATATCTGGGAGAGAGTTTGTGGAGAGCATACATGGGGAGATACTAACCTGCGAGGATATGTTAGACAGGAAAACAGTTAAAGGTTTTACTCTAATAGACAGCATTAGTGCAATAAAAACATTAAGCTCTACAGATTATACTCGCATATATGGATGGAGTACCGAGCGCGCTCTCATATTCACAGGTATAACATATGGGAGAAGCCCTATGATTGCGGTTCGTGTGCATCCAATGAAACCCTCTATAGTAGTTTATCACAAACCAAGCGCGGTAGATTCACTAGCAACTAAGCTGTCAGAATATGAAAACATTCCCCTTATTGTCACAAATCTGCCTTTAGATGATCTCAAAAACATTTTGGAAAATTTAGCTTATAAAGAGGGATAAAAAATGGAAATGATGGGCCTATGTACCATATGTGGTAAGCCAGGTGCAATGTACACATGTAGAACATGTGGCAGATTAGTCTGTGGAGAACATTTCAACATACAATATGGTGTTTGCACAATTTGTTTAAAGGGTAAAAAAATCTAATTATTATTTTTCTGAGCAAGATATCTTATTCTATGATTAACAACCATGACTCTAGAAATAAATTCGATTTCCTTCACATCTTCCTTATATATTTGTCCAACAATCTTAATTACCATCTCTCTCACTTCTCTAAATCTAACTTTGTTTTTCTATATATAAAGGAATTCTGATACAAACATCGAACAATTGCTATTCTAAAGTCCAAAACTTACAAAAACCAGCACCGCATTTTGTATGCTGTGTATCTAAATTATGAGTTCATAAAACCCAACTCAATAGAATATAGAGAATATCAGGTAAATATTGCAAAATCCTGCCTTAAATCTAACACGCTAGTGGTTTTGCCAACTGGTCTCGGAAAAACAGTCATAGCCTTGATTGTTATAGCTTCCCTGTTAAAAAAGAACTGTAAAATACTCTTTCTTGCACCAACAAAACCTTTGGTAAATCAACACACCTCATTTTTAAGGCAGTTTTTAACCTTGGATGGGAGAGAAATCGCTATCTTCACTGGGGAAATATCCCCAGATAAAAGGTCGAAATTGTGGAAGGAGGCTAAAATAATAGTATCAACACCCCAGGTTATAGAAAACGATCTGGAAAACAATAGAATATCGCTTGAAGATTTTTGTTTAGTTATATTTGATGAGGCACATCGAGCTGTTGGGGAATACTCTTATGTGTTTGTTGCAAAAAAATATATAGAGCAAAGAAAAGAAGAAAAACACGTTCTAGGAATGACAGCGTCTCCAGGCAGCGACATAGATAGAATAATGGAGATCTGTAAGAATTTAGATATTCACAATATAGAAATTAGAAATAGATATGATAAAGATGTTAGACCCTATGTTCATGGTCTCACCCTTGAATGGAAACTGGTGGAATTACCAGAGGAGTTTAGTAGAATAATAAAGCTGTTATCAGATGTTTTATCTGAGAAGCTGGGTATGTTAAAGGCCGCAGGGTTTCTGGAAACAGCAGCTTTATCTAGGATTAGCATGAGACGATTACTCGAAGTAAGGGATGCAATTCAGGACGCCTTGGAAAATAAAACTTTTTCCTCAAAAGAGATTTATAAGATACTTATGGCACATACAATAGCTTTGAAAACATATCATGCTCTAGAACTTATAAAAACACAAGGTGCATCTGCATTGAAAAGATATCTTAAAAGAATGCAGTCAGAGGCATCAGCGAAAAAAGGAAATAACGCTTCTAAACATTTTATCAGGGATAGAAGAATAATAGAGGTAATGCTTCATCTCAAAAAACTAGATGTTGAGCATCCTAAACTTAAGGTTCTATCAGAAATTGTAAAAGATCAATTAGAAAAAAATAAACAATCAAGGATAATAATATTTACCCAGTATAGAGATACAGCGCTGCAGATTTTAAACTCCTTATCAAATATGGAGGAGGTAAAAGCTGTTAGATTTGTTGGACAAGCAACAAAGATAGAAGATAAGGGGCTGACACAAAAGGAACAAGAAACTATAATAAAAAAGTTCAAAGAAGGAGAGTATAATACTTTAATAGCTACTTCGGTAGCTGAAGAGGGATTAGATATACCATCTACAGATCTGGTGATATTTTATGAGCCTATACCATCAGAAATAAGGAGCATACAAAGAAAAGGGAGAACAGCTCGTAAAATGAGAGGCAGAGTAGTGATTTTAATAGCAAAAAATACACAAGATGAAGCATATTATTGGTCTTCAGTTAGGAAAGAAAAATTGATGTATAATCAACTCAAAACTATAAATCTCAAACTTAAAGATAGAAAGATAGAAATTGAGGATTTATATCCAAAAAAGAGTAAACAAAAAAGATTGATAGATTACATGTAAAATTAATAATCCAAAATATTTTTATCTTGTTTTAATATTACTGGTTCGAATATTGTGGAGGTATGCAACATGGTTGATCAGAAAAAGTTAGAAGAGATATGTCAAGGTTTGGACATGATTAATGAGGATAATTCTATTCCACGAAATATCAGAAGAAGTGCAGAGGAAGCGAAAGGTGTTTTGTTGGATGAAAAAAACCCTTTGGATGTAAGAGTTGCATCTGTGATATCTATATTAGATGAGATGGCCGTTGATCCTAATTTGCCATTACATGGTAGAACTTTGATATGGAGCATAATAAGCAAATTAGAAGAACTGACTAGATGAGGGTTGTTTTTAAATATAAAAAAGTTTATACACATCCTCTCATCAATGTTTAGTACAGCTTGATGAGAATAAATAAAAAAAGGGGGCAATTTATTTGATAAGAATTGGTCCAGCTGGAATTCCTTTATCTTGTAAAGGTAGGACCAATAAAGACGGTTTAAGATATGTGAAAGAAGTTTTGGATTTAAATGCTATGGAAGTCCAGTTTATCAGAGGATTATTTAGGATGGATGATGAGGAAGCTATTTTTATGAAAGAATATTCAAAGAAAAATGATGTTGAACTTCATGTTCATGCCCCATATTATACAAATCTTGCTGGAGATGAAGAGGAACTAGAAATGAGTTTCGAAAAGATTTTGAAAGCAGGGTATCTCTCCAACCTGATGGGGGCGAAGATACTTGTTATCCATCCTGGTTTCTATGGAGATTTATCAGAAGAGGAAACTATGGAAAGAATAATAGAAAATGTGAGTCAGCTTAGAAAAATGTTCAAGAAGGAAAAGATTGAAACAAAAATTGGTTTAGAGACAATGGGAAAACAAAAAGTCTTTGGCAGTCTTGATGAAATAATAGAAGTTTGCAAAAAGGTCAAAGGAGTGACGCCAGTTATAGACCTTGGTCATATTCATGCAAGATGTAATGGATGCTTAAAGAGCAAAGAAGATTTTGAAAATATATTTGCTAAACTAAAACCTCTGAGATTAAAGCATTATTTGATACATATAACTGGTGTACTCTATGAAAATGGAAATGAATACTACCATATTCCTCTTAAGAAATCAGATATGCCTGTAGAACCTCTTCTAGAAATTCTTCTTGAAAAAAGATATAATGTTACCCTTATTTCAGAGTCTCCATTACTAGAGCATGATGCAACTTATATTAGACTGCAGCTGGAAAAGTTGTTGCAAAAGAAAACTGGAAAAGAAGAGATAGATTATAGAGATATAAAGTAGTGAAAAAATATGAAGATATTTCGTAAATCCCTGGATTACATGCAGTCAAAGATAAAAGACATTCTAAGCGAGATCTCAGATGAGGATATAGATAATATAAAAAAATTTTTCTTGAATGCCGATAGAATCTTTGTTTATGGTGCAGGGAGATCAGGTCTTGTCGCCAAAGCATTTGCTATAAGGCTAGTACACCTTGGTTTTCAAACATTTGTTATTGGAGAAACCATTACCGCACCTGTTAGAAAAGGGGATCTAGTGGTAATAGTATCTGGATCAGGAGAAACAATACCATCTAAAATGACTGCTGAGATTGCCAGAGATATTGGAGCGAAATTGATTTCAATTACTTCAAATAAGGAGTCATCTGTAGCAAAGCTTGCAGATGTATCTATAGTTCTTCATGCCTCTTGTCAAGAAAAAGAAAGATCGGAGCTAGCACCACTAGGTACATTATTTGAAGCAAGCGCCTGGTTATTATTAGATAGCATAGTAGCTGAGCTCATGCATGCAAAAAATGAAACAGAAGAAAGCATGCATAAAAGACATGCAACTTTAGAATAAAATGTTTAGCAAAATCTAATAAGTTATTTTTTAATTACCTAAGTGGTTATAATGGAAGAAAAGATAAAAATACCACGTGGCACAAGAGATTTTTTACCGGACGAAATGTTTAAACGCAGATATGTTGAGAGAACCATAAGAGAAATCTTTCAAAGCTTTGGTTACAAAGAAGTTCAAACCCCTACATTTGAGCATTTAGAGCTTTTTACTTTAAAATCTGGTGAAGAAATAATTGAAGAAATATATGCCTTTAAAGATAAAGGTAACAGAGATTTAGCCTTGAGACCAGAGTTAACAGCACCAGTGATTAGATTCTATGTTGAAAAAATGCAAATGGAGCCAAAGCCATTAAAACTGTTTTATATAGGAAACTGTTATAGATATGATAGGCCTCAAAGGGGAAGATATAGAGAATTTACACAGGTTGGTTGCGAACTTATAGGCACAGACACACCAGAAGCATATGCAGAGCTAATATATCTATCTTACACCATTCTAAGAAACATTGGACTTAAAAACATTGTTTTAAGATTGGGAAATTTAGATATAATATACTCACTCCTCGAAAACATGGGTGTAAAGAAAAACCAGTTTAGAGAACTAATGCATCTTATTGATAAATCAAAATTTTATGAGCTTGAAAAAAAACTTTTTGAGATGAGAGTAGCCAAAAGCAAAGTTAAGATGTTTAGAGAGTTTTTAAACTGTAACAGTATAGAGAAACTAAGAGAGTTTATAGAAGCTCCAGCTGTAGATAGATTTAGAGAGATAATTGATTTTTTGAAAGTTTTTGGAATTGATAAGTTTGAAATAGATATGAAAATAGTACGAGGGTTAGATTATTATAAGGGAATAGTGTTTGAGATAGATGCTCCAATATTGGGAGCGGAAAAACAGCTTTGCGGTGGAGGCGAATACGAGTTAATACCTCTATTTGGAGGTAAGGAAGTACCAACCGCAGGGTTTGCCATAGGTTTTGATAGAGCAATTATTGCATTGGAAGAAGAAGGATATGTTTTTCCCGAGCAAAAGTTAGATGTTTATGTCATACCAATAAATGAAAAAACACTAAAAAATGCGATCAAGATAGTAAATATGCTAAGAGAAAAAAATATTATCGCAGATGTTGATCTCATGAGAAGAGGGTTAGCAAAAAGTCTAAAATATGCATCCTCGGTTAAAGCAAAGAAAGCTATAATAGTTGGCCCCAAAGAATTAGAAAAAGAAAATGTGATAGTTAGAGATATGGACTCTGGTAAGCAAATAGAAGTTAAAATGAAAAATCTGTTATCTATGATAAAATAGTGAACAAAATGTTAAAGGTATATGTTTTAGATACATCCGCAATTCTTTCTGGAAAATCCATTTCTCCCATGGATGGAAAATTATTGGCCCCAGATAGTGTTTCTATCGAGTTCAAAAAAGGAGGTAGAGATTATAGAAATTTTCAATTTCTCATAGAAAAAGGCTTATCAATAATTTCACCATCTAAAGATTCTATAGAAATAGTGAGAAAAATCGCTGAAACAACAGGAGATATAGGAAGATTATCCAGGGTTGATATTGATGTTCTAGCACTTGCATTAGATAAACAAAAAGAAAATTTAGAAGTAGTAATACTGACAGATGATTATTCTATTCAAAACGTTGCACATGCTATGGGGATCAAATTTAAATCCCTCTCTCAGAAAGGCATAAAAGAGGAATTTAAATGGGTATATGTGTGCAAAGGATGTGGAAAAAAATTCGATAGGCATATTAAGGTTTGTCCTATATGTGGTAAAGCTACAAAAAGCATAGTGGTTCGTTCACGTAAGATATCCGAGGTATAAATTTCATGTTTAAAGATGCCTGGCATAGGTTTTGGCATACAAAAGAAGGGCATATACCTGTTATTAGAGATGTAGTTATCGCCTTTCTCATATTGCTTACAATAATGGTTGCATTATGGGGCTATACTGGTCAACCATTTCCTCAGGCTCCCCTGGTGGTTATTGAATCTGGGAGCATGATGCACAAAGATGCTCCATTTGGTAAGATTGGTACTATAGATCCTGGAGATCTGGTTTTAGTAGTAGCTGTTCATTCTAAGGCAGATATTGTGACTTATAAAGAAGCAAAAAATGGAGAAAAAACCTGTTTCACTTATGGAAACTATGGAGATGTTTTGATTTATAGACCCGATACTAATGGAGACGGAAGTATATCTGATTATATAGACAAAGATAGAACTCCTATAATTCATCGTTCCATATGTTGGATTGAATATAACAAGGATACAAAACTCTACACAGTTAAAGAATATGGAATAATAAATGCAACCTCTATAACTATAGAGGAACTGGGTTTAGAAAATTACAAACCAAAATGGTCAGGATTTATCACAAAAGGAGATAACAACCCAGTTTGCGATCAAAGCAATATCTACTATAGTCCCATTTGTCCACAGCCGGTACCTGTTAATCATATAATTGGAAAAGCAAGAGGTGAGATACCCTGGTTTGGCTTGATAAAACTGGCTTTTTTCGGTAACAATGTTGAACCTCAGGATGGATGGACAACCATTCTTTTTGCTACGGCGCCTACAGATTGTTGGATATGCCTAGGGATATGCCTGTCGATCCTGATACTTATACCATTTTCCTTGGATATCTATGATTACCTGAAAAAGAAAAAAGATTAAATTTTGCAATATAAAATTAATTTTTACCTCAGTCCCTGAT
>JAGGYP010000061.1 GCA_021162485.1 Thermoplasmata archaeon | reverse complement strand
TTTTAACCCTGTTTTCATATATTTTTATATAATGATTCTTATATGATTCAAATTTGAATCATATTTAATTTGGATCATACTAATTCTAATATGAATCAAAATGGAATTTAATTACTTCTAATATGTTAAAAAACATTTTAAAATCAAGAGTATCTGGGTGGATATAATTTAATAATTGCAGGATGTGCAAAATATAGAAAAATTTTTAATATTGTGATTCATATTTGAATCTAAAATGAATCAGGGTTCATCACGTTTTCCAGTGAGTTTTCCACCAGTTATACGTAAGATAATCAAAAAACAGATTGGTAAACTGGGAAACTCAGAGTCAGAAGTAGTCAAGAACATGGTTCTCATTTATCTAGCAGAGCGTGGCCTGTTAAAAATCACAGATAAGGAAGGAGGGGAGGAAAGATGAGGCCACGTAGAGTTTTTACAATGTTTACCCTCCTGATTCTCATCTTGTTGCCTATTGTACAACATGTTTCCTCTGTTCCTCCGGTATACAGTAAAACCTTGATAGTGGATATAAATGGCAGTGGCGACTACACAAGTATAAAGGCAGCTGTGGAAAATGCGACATCCATGGATACTATCAGAGTAAAAAGCGGGGTATATATAGAGTCTAATCTTACAATTGATAAAAAATTAATACTACTTGGTGATAATTCCGAGACCACAATAATAAACTTCAAAGGCAGAGAAGGAATATTAATAGATTCTTCATATGTTGAGATAAGAAATCTGAAATTAGTAAACGCATATGATTATACGATAAAAGTCTCATCTGAGAGTATAAGATGCAAAATCTATAGTAGCTATATAGATGTACCTATTAACGGAGTAGGTATCTATATACAAGCATCCTATACAATAGTATCTGATTGTATAATCGCTAATGATCACTCTTCAGGTATTGGAGTAAAAATACAGGGATTAGACAATGTGATATCTAACTGTAACATATATGGTTGCAGTGTTGGTATCTTAGCACTTCTATCGTCTAGAAACAATCGGATAGTCAATTGTAATGTTTTTAACAACGAAGTTGGCATAGACCTAAGAATAAACTCCAACAACAATCTGATTTCAGATTGCAACATCTACGGCAACTATAGAGGGATCTATATCTGGCAGAATTCAAACAACAATACAATCTATCATAACAATTTTTTCAAGAATGATATAGACGCGGTAGATGAAAACAAGAACAAATGGGACAGTGGGATGGAGGGAAACTACTGGGATGATTATGAGGGCATAGACAGTAATGAGGATGGAATAGGAGATACCCCACATATAATATCTGAAGAGAATAGAGACAACTATCCACTGATGAGTAGAATAATCCCAGATAAACCCACTCAGCCTACAAATATCCAAATACTGTCAAACATAACAGATAACACCCCAACCTTCACATGGAATCCATCATATCATCATAGCGGTATAAAAACATATTACATAAAGGTAGATAACTTGATGGAGACATCTATAGGAAATGTGACCATCTGGACATCAACTATTCCACTCTCTGATGGCTACCACACCTTATATTTGAGAGCTGAGAGCAACGATAACAAGATGAGTGATTATGTAACATATACCTTCACTATAGACACCAGCTCCTTGGACTCTGATAAAGATGAATGGACAGATAATGAGGAGAAAAAATATGGCACAGACCCATATGATCCATATAGCTATCCAACTGACAATGATAATGATCACCTACCAGACTATATAGATATAGATGATGACAACGATGGTCTGCTAGACTCGCAGGAAGAATTCTTAGGGACAGATCCAAAACAAAATAACGAGATAGAACCTATATCTACAGATAAAGGGACCATGTACCTAATTGATATAGACAACGATAGTATATATGACATATTCTACGATCCTGAGAACAACATTAAAACAGATACTAAAATGGAGAAAAATGGATACCTATTGGATATGGACAATGATGACAAAATAGATCATCTATACAACCTAGAAAACAAAAAACTAGTTCTATATAATGGGGAGCAAAAAGAGCTTAACCTCATATTATGGATACTAGCTGCAATGATTATAATAGCAACTGCTGTAGCAATAATATTTTTCATCAAGAAGAGAAAAATGTTCACAATGAAAAAGGATGAAGGACAAGAGATAGAACAGAGATTGGAAGAATTCATACCATTAGAGTTTTATATGAAAAAGGAGGAGGGGCAGAAGATAGAGAAACCCATCTTAGAAGATAAAAGATTTGAACCACATGAGACTTCTTTGATACATACAACTGAAAGAAAGGTTATAGAGGACATGAATATTGAACCACTATCCAGGTTTAAAGAGAAAGAATATCATCCTAGAAAAGATGATACTGAAACATATGAAAGTGTAGAGGAGATAGAAAAAAAAGTAGATGAGATGTTTAAATAAAAAAAATTAATAAGAGAAAGAGAGATATATAAATCTAGATTAGATAGAAGCGGAGAGGATGGCGTTGTATGCTAAAAAAATAAAATTACTATTCTGCTTAGCATCATTTTTAATATTTTTAATGTTTTCAAACCTTGCCTGTGCGAATGTTAGTGTTGAACCTGCAGAGATCTATATAAAAATGAATAATAGTTATTTCGAGGGAAATACTACTAAGAAAATAACAGTAACTAATAGTTTCCCCTATAGTATCTCGGTAAAAGCATATTTTAAACACCCTGAACCACTGGAGCTGATCCGCCAAGGTAGAGAACCTATAGAAAATTTAACCTGGCTGGAGTTACATCCACAAAAGGTTAACATATCAAGTAATAGCAGCGCCAACATCTACATCCATCTCCACATTCCCAAGGAATTACAGGAGGAGAATCTGAATAAACATTGGGAATCATGGATAGCTCTCTCCATACAATCAGAGGAGAAAAAAAATATCAACGTTGGTTATCTAATAAGAACCTATATCGATACACCTCAGTATCTTCTGTTTCCTCTTAAGTCAACCTTTCTGATTTTTATAATAATGGGAACTGCCATAGCAGCGTCTATAGGCATTATTTTTATCAAACGTAGATATCACAAATAGCAGAATTATCCAAAGAAAGTTTTATATTAAATAGTGATTATTACGAGTAGATGCTATCACTAGGAGGGCATTAGAGATGTTAGACAATATGGGATTGAGATTAGTAGCCATGTTTACGATTGTAATTCTGATATCCTCGACAGGCTGCGTACAGGAGGCAGCTAAGTTAAATTTTGATTTTGCACCTACTAATCCAACAACTTATGATGAAATACAATTCGTTGCTATTTATCCAAATGCTAAAAATTTAATTTCTGCATGGCTTTGGGATTTTGGAGATGGAAATACTAGTACAGAGCAAAACCCAAAACACCAGTATAGTAAAGATGGAAATTATACTGTTGTTTTAAAAGCTTGGAAGACCGATGGCTCTGTAGAGACAATTTCGAAAAAAATTAGGATATCAACATCTCCAAATAACCCACCAGAAACTCCAAAACTAGCGTTCAATATCGGAGTGAAGAGAAGAACATATCTTTTTTATCTTTTTAAAATAAATTCTACAGATCCAGAAGGAGATAAAATCTCTTATTATATTGATTGGGGAGATGGAAATCATACAGGTTGGACGTCTCATCTGTTTAAAAGTGGAGAAAACGCTGGTTTTGATCATTCTTGGACTCAACCAGGGAATTATACTGTTAGAGCCAAAGCAAAAGATGCTAAAGGCGCCGAGAGCAATTGGTCTCAACCTGTTTATATAGAGATAGAGTCTAAAAAAGAAGCACCTGATTTCACAATAGAAACCATTGATGGAAATAATTTCACTTTATCAGATTATAGGGGAAAAATTGTAATCCTTGATTTTTCCTCTGTAAGCTGTGTATTTTGTAAATCACAGTTAAACGAGCTTAAAAACATATCAGATAAGTATGGAGAAGATGTCATAATAATGTCTATATTTGTGCAATCGTTTGATCCCTATGCTGATACGATAGAAAATGTTACAAAGATTAAGGAGGAAATAGGCGCGGATTGGTTGTTTGCATTAGATACATCTAAGACAAAGGTTACAGAAAAGTTTATAGAGACAAAGTTGGACATGCAACCTTCTCCGTTTTTCTACATTAGTCTGCCTAAATTGTTTATAATAGATAAAGAAGGTTTGATATCATTTAGTAACGGTGGTTTTGTTGGGGCGGAGAAGATAACTTCTGAGTTAGACAAGCTTTTAACCTAGTCTTTTTTAACTCTTTTGCTCCAATCTTTTTAATCCCATGGACATGGTTAGTGTTGCAATTATAACAATTGTTAATATCGTGATTGTGATGGTTATGTTGCTTAACATACTGGGTTTTATTAATAATATCAAACCAAGGGATATCATCATGTTACCTGATAGAAGTTTAAGAACCCTACCCTGCCATTCTGTTAACTTCTTTTTCCCTAAGGTTATTATAAAAAAGGCAACAATTGTCATCAACGGTATAACATATACTATGTTATAAAGCAGTATGTAAAGATAAGATTGTATATTGTGGATTGATAGTCCATATATTGGTAAAACCTCGCTCGTGTAGATCACAGGGAGCATCATTGTGCAAAACAATTCATAGGTATTTGCAAAAACCGCGAGAGCTATAGTACCTATTATCATGTATGGGAGATAGGATATATTTACAATCTTTCTCATTCTTTTAAACAACTTTTGTTTTTTGCTGTTTGGGATACTAGCACTGGGTCCTTTTTTAAAATAGAAGAAATCCTTAACATTTAACCCTCCTATAATCAAGGCAATAGAACCTACAACTATTGATATGATCGAATGTTGCTCTGTGATTAGAAAAATTCCATAGAATACTCCAAATAATGCTAGCATAAATAGGAAATAGATGAAACCTGAGAAGAAAACAAAGATGCTGCCTATCAGGAGCATTCTTCGTTTAGAATTTGCATACAATAGCAGGTTTAATAAGACTAATAGGACAAAGAATGCACATGGGTTAAAGCTGTCAAGCCCGCCAAATACTATGGTCAATAGGGTAAGTGATACCTTTTTAGTGTTTATTTCTCCAAATATGGGCACATTTAGTGTGTTATTATTTTTTGTTACATTGAACCCTTCCCCTGATAGGTATGAAATGATGATATTCTCCAAGTTTGTTTTGTTAAGTTTTTCATTTGGAATCTTTGTTTCATTGTTTATCACCACCGATGGAATATCATAGAAACCATATGAGATCCATCTCTTATAGTTATCACTTTGACTGATATCGTATCTTTTTACTATGATCTTCCCCCTATACTGTAGCTCTATTTGATCAATTATAGGTGTTTTAGTTGCACAGGTTGGACATCCTTCACTGTAGAAATATTCTAGATAGATTTTACTCTCTGCCAGAGTTGTTTCAGCTAAAAAAATAACCATCAAAGTAGTTGCTAGTAGTATAATCACGTATTTTTTCATGGTTAACACTATATTTTATTTTTGTATGGGTTTTGCAAGTTTCCAAAGCCCTTCGAATGTATCCTTCAGAGTTTCTACGTTTTCTAAATCAACATATGCTGTCCCCACGTATACTGGCTCGGAATCCTCTTTTGGATTTAGTATCTTTATACCATTGATCGCTAGTTCTTTTCCAAGAATATAGTTTCTCATTGTCCCAAATGTTTCATCTGGGAAATATTTGATTTCAAGTTTGTCACCATATCTTTCTAAAAGTTTTTTCGCATTATCCAAGTTGTCTTTAGAGTCAATTATTAGTTTTACCTTTGATTCAAGTTCTATGAACTTTTCAAGATATTTTAAAAATGGGCTGTCTAGAAGTCTTTCACCGCCAACTTGAAGGTAGAGCTGCTTTTTTTTCTCCAAACAATTTTTTAGCATCATGTATATCATCCATTTGTCAGAGTATCTAAGTGTGACATTGCCATTTCTTTTTATTTTTATACCATATGTTTTGAAATTTTCATCATATGCCTTGTTTATCTCTGCTACGTGTCTCTGAACCATATTGTAGGTATCCTCGTTTATAACTGTTTTTACATCATCCTTAACATCATCCCATATAACCTGGGGTGGCACAGGTAGGTAACTTTCTCTGCCAAATTTTTCCTCTTCTTCCTCGCTTGTAAAGAGAACCTCTGCTATTATCCCATTTTTTAGCAGAGATGCTCTACCTGCCTCCAACGGTCTCCTTGTTATATTAACCAGGGGTTCAGCCACTCTTAGAAAATCAGAAAACTCTCTTGGGTTGTCTACCACAAGTATCACATAATAGGCAGCTGCTTCTCTTGGACGGTCTATTTTCATTCTACTAAAAATCATTTCAAAATCTTGTATATAATCCAGTTTAACATTTGTTTGAATTTCTTCGCATCCCATCTTTTTCCCTCTGTGGATAAGTA
This sequence comes from Thermoplasmata archaeon, assembly GCA_021162485.1. GTDB lineage: Archaea > Thermoplasmatota > E2 > DHVEG-1 > B8-G13 > B8-G13. Next base: position 11,894 of record JAGGYP010000061.1, on the reverse strand, counting down.
TTTCCAGTAAAAACAAATCAATTTTTGTTTTATATAATTTTTTATAAAACTAGTACTTTTTGGTGTAAGATATCAGACGCCGCCGGCCGGACTCGAACCGGCGACCACTCGGTTAACAGCCGAGTGCTCTACCAACTGAGCTACGGCGGCATACTGTTACAAATATTTTCTTGAAATAAAAGATTACCTATTTTAGTGTTTTTTAAAAATTAATAGCCGCCAACTTTTAGAGAGGGATCTCCTAATAGTATGAATTCCTCTAATGTGTAATAGTCTCTTCCAACATTTTCTAGATATTTAATTTGTGCTTCTGCAAACATTTCACCAAGCATTGTAGTATTATGATAGGAGCTAAAGAAGTCTAAAGCCAGGCGACTTGCTCCAGCGTGAACGCCAGTAGAGCTTACATGGGTAAAGGCTACTCTAGTAGCACCAATAGTAGCTATTGCTCCACCCATGGGTTTTTTAACTAAAAACCATGCAAAACATGGAAAGGTTATGTCAAATGGTATAGGGATGCCGTATCCTCTTAGATCTGATGAGTTAAAATCAAGCTTTGCAGTTAGGCAAGCATCAAAAAACATAACAGGTAACTTATAACCATTTAACAAAGCCGCAGCATAAGGGGTGTAATAATTCCCAATCCATTCATCACTGCCTATAGGATGCGTGGCAAATCCATATTCAAATCCATGTCCAGAGTAATGAACAAAACCATAACCCTTGTTAAACTCTTTTTGGATATTTAGTGCGTTGAGATTTCCTAATGAAGCCCAGAGTTTGGTAGGATTAAAATCTGATAATATTTGCATTGTTTTTTCTGTAACAAACTCTCCTTCCACCACACCCCATCCTGGAAAAGTATCGCCACCTATCACAAGTAAACGTTTGAACCAATTTCCATTCCTAGCCTTTTTTTCGTAATTTATGATTTTATCCACTACAGTCTTAACCTCGAATACATTTTTACAAGCTAGTCTACCAACGTATACATCTGGATAAAGATCCACGGTATCGTTTACCCCGTTTACACCATAAAATCTTTCACCATATTTTCCATTACCATTTGAATCCCAGCTGCAGAAACTACCATTTGCATCATAGATATCAGCATAGTAGAGATCAGATAATATTGTTTCATTCCAATACTGATTCCGCCATTTTTGTATTATACAGGTTTCTCTTGTAGGTAACTTATCAATGCTACCTATCAATAAGACATATTTTATGTCATCTTCCTCGATTTCTTCTCTAATGGCCTCTTTTATCTTCTCTGCATTGTCATAACCTGTATAGTCAGAGTATATTTCCTTGAGACTGAGAATTTTTGTTTTTATATCAAGTGAATTTTTATGTTCCGCAAGCTTTTGTGCATAAGAGATAAAGCTAGATGGGCAGACTATGAGAAGATCATAACTGCTAATAGTGTTTTTAGTTCTACCCTCTTTGTAGATGAAATCAATTTTGATCTCATTAACATATTCAATATATTTTTCTTTTGAATTGTATCTTACAGGATATAATTCCAGTGTTAAAATGGTTACACGTTTCCCCTCCTTTATCATTCCACCTAACTTGTAATTGAACCAATTTTTTGGATAAACAAGTGTATCCTTCTCTGGAAGAAAAACATCTTCTCCAGTTTTAATCCATTTACCACCATTATAAATATCTATTTTTTCTGATAGTTTTATTCTATTTATTTGAGAGTGTTTACATTTAATGTCTAAAATTTTGCTTCCCAGAGGAAGGATATAGGTTTTTCTATAAACTGGTAGCAATGGTTTATTTACCTTTTTAACATAGGTATTAATGTTTCTTATTTCAACGTGCAATCTAGAGTTAACATTTTTAACCATTGGTTTATCAAACCTTTTGTCTATGCAAATATGTTTGATAGTGGTCGCATAACTATTAACAATGGATGTTTTTACAATTGCTATAGCAGGTGTTATTAGATTTAAGAACATGAACAAGCCAAAGATCGTTATAACCATTAGTTTCTCTATACTATGTTTTTTCACAATAATTATCCCCCTTAACTACCTATTGTTTGGATATAGGTATAATTCTATTTAAAATATTTCTTTCATATGTTTTCTTATTAGAGCCTTTATTGTGCCAGATGTGGCTCTAGTTTCTATTTTAACACTTTTATTGCCAATTTTCTCAATTGACCTAAGAAGTTTTATAATATTTTCCTTTTCAGTGTGTTTACATCTTATTATTCCATAATTGTTTTTAAATTTGATCAATTTTAAGTAAATCTCTCTAGGCTCTTTTCCTAGTTTTTCTTTGCATTTTTCTTTTATGGTTTTATCTAATTCTGAAAAATTAATTTTATCTCCTGTAATTTTGAACCCAACGTATCTCTTTCTATTTTTACCTCTAACTATGTTTGACACCCCTATTTTTTGAGGATAAAAATGTTGTATCTACTCGGATTCTATCCTTGGCGCTAGTAGATATGTAACATGTCCATTTTTATCAGCGAAATCAAATTCTAACTTGATAGGGTTATCATTTCCTAGGAATATGGTCACTTCTTCATCGCTTTTAACAGGTTTAATCATACTGCTAAAGTAATCTATTGAGAATAAACTTTTACATTTCTGTGGTGCATTGAGCTCAGATAATAGATCTTTTGGTAATCTAAGATTTACTACATCTGTATCTCCTTCCGCGTATAGTTCAAATCCATCTGAGTCTACTAATAAGGCAATATGATCAGATATTGCTTGAGATGCTTTTATTCCCTGGCTTAGCTCATTTGATTTGAGAATAACCTTGGATGGAAGATTTAGATTGGGTACTTTTGGGTCAGGCATTCCAGCAGTATCAATCAACCCAATTTTTCTCACCAGATTTCCTATCTTGATAACAAGTCTGTGAGTTTCTTCATCATATTCCAAAGATACTATATCATTAGAAGATGCTAGTCTCAATATCCCATTTAGTTTGTCTAGATCTATGCCAAGCTCCATTTCGTCTGCCTTATATTCTTCGAAAGCCTTTGAGCTTAGATGGAGATCAACCATAGCTACATGTGCTGAGTCTACTGCTCTAAAGGAAATTCCATCTGGTTTTATATTTAGTTTAATCTCGTTTACCAAGGGTGAAGCAGCTTCTATAACATTTTTCAATACCTCTGCTTTAACTTTGGCGTTAAACATGAGATTTTCCTCCTCTGATTCTAGAATTTGTCCCCCAATTTTTTTATTTAGGACAATAATATAATGTGTGTTTATAACTGTGACGGTTTAAACTAATATTCTCTCCATTTGTATCCACATTTTGTGCAGATGTATATTCTTGTTTCCGGTTCATCTGCCGCTCTTGTCTGACGTAGTATCCAATATGCTTCTTTGTTTCCACATTTTGGACAGGTAATCCTTGTTTTTGGTAAAACCTCAACCTTCTCTTCTATTATGGCAAGCTCTTTTTCCTTTCCTTTTGTTTTCACAATCTTTTTTCCCCTCTTCTTTTCTATATATCCACAGTTTTTGCAAACAAGTTCATCACCTTGTGGATACATCAGGGATTTACATTTAGGACAAAACATCCTTAACACCTTTCAGATTTCAAATAATCATTTATTATCTTCTTGTGATCAAATGCTAGAGGTAGAGAAGGTATATCTTTTACATTAAAAAACTTTGCATCACAAGCATCATCATTTCCTCTTGGTTCCCCTTTTATGATTTTCAGATGATATACTATTGATACAGTATGCCCTCTAGGATCTCTATTTGGATCAGAATACACGCCCAGGAGTTTTTCAATCCTACATTCCAGACTGGTTTCTTCTAAGACTTCTCTTATAACAGCATCTTCAACTTTTTCGCCATAGTTTACAAAACCACCTGGCAGAGCCCAAAAATCTTTAAAAGGTTTCCTCCTGCGTTTTATAAGGAGTATTTTATCATTTTTTGTGATTATCGCATCTACGGTAAGCTTTGATGACCTATATCGCATATTTTACCACCTTTCCTAGCCGTATTATTTTTCGTAACATATAAATGACGTTGTTACTTATATTTATCTCAATGTTAGATGATATAAAGTTAATAAAGAGAATAGACTCCTCAGATATGCTTGGTGTAGTAGAAAGTTTTCCAGAGCAAATAAGAGAAGCAGCATCTCTGGCTAGAGGTTTAAACATTGAATCAAACTTTAAAAACATTATAATAGGAGGAATGGGCGGATCTGGTATATGTGGCGATATAGCTTCAGTGTATTTCAAAAACAAGATAAAAACACCTGTTTATGTAAATAAAGATTATAATCTGCCGGCTTGGGTAGATGAAAAAACCCTTGCTCTTATAATAAGCTATTCTGGAAATACTGAAGAGTCTTTAAACATGTTTAAAGAAGCTTTGAAGAAAAAATCAACCATAATAGGGATATCAAGTGGCGGAAGCTTAGAAGAGTTGTGCAATGAAAACAGTTTTTATCATGTTAAAGTACCGGCAGGTTTTCAACCGAGAGCTGCCTTGGCCTATCTACTGCTTCCAGTGTTAAAAATTTTAGGCAAGATATTTGAGATAGATATATCGCAAGAAGTTGAAGACGTGATAGAATCTACAAGTGTTTTAAGGGAAAAAAATAGAAGGGAGGTAAAAACTAATGAAAATCTAGCAAAGCAAATAGCTAGTAGATTGCATAGCAAAATACCACAACTGTATGGATGGGGCATATTTTCTCCAGTTGCAAAGAGATGGAGAACCCAGTTAAATGAGAATAGCAAGGTTATTGCCAGGGAGGATGTTTTACCAGAATGCAATCATAATGATATAGTAGGTTGGTTTTATGATAAGGAAACATCAAAGAGATTTGCTTGTATCCTATTTCGCGATAGAGATTTGGAAACATCTGCAATGAGTAAAAGACTGGATTTCTTGAAAAATTTGTTATCTAATGTTGCTGCCGAGGTTATAGAAATTGAATCTATTGGTAAAAGTGAGCTATCTAAAATAGTTGCTACAATATATTTAGGAGATTTTGTAAGCTGTTACTTGGCAATACTTAGAAATGTAGATCCTACACCAGTTGAAATAATTACAAAATTAAAAGAAAAGTTGAGAGAAGTTTAAATTATTTTTAGCTCTTTTCCTATTCTCTCAAGTTTTTCTAAAGCAAAATCCAAATCTTCTTTTGTATGACCTGCATTCATTTGCACCCTGATTCTAGCTTTATCTCTTGCAACCATTGGATAAACTATTGCAAGTGCAAATATTCCCTCATCGTACATCTTATCAGCTAGTCGTTTTGCCTTCTTACTCTCGCCTACGATTAGAGGAATTATTGGTGTTTCGCTATTTCCTGTATCATATCCCATGCTTTCCACTTCTTTTTTGAAATATTTTGTGTTATCCCATAGTCTTTTTACTCTGTCTGGCTCTTTTTCTACTATATCAAGTGCTGCAATGTTTGCTGCAGCTACATGTGGTGGAAATGCTGCACTTAACAGCCATGTTCTTGCTTTGTTATATGCAAACAGTATAAGATCTCTAGAACCTGCTAGCATGCCGCCAAAACTTCCAAAGGCTTTAGAGAATGTTCCTATCTGAAAATGTATTTCTTTTTCTAGGTTAAAATGCTTCCCAATTCCATGTCCATCTCCAAGCACTCCTTCACCATGTGCATCATCAACATAGACCAGTGCTTGGTATTCATCTGCAAGTTTACAAATCTCTTTCATCTTTGCGATATCTCCATCCATACTGAAAACACCATCTGTTAGGATAATTACTCTTCTGTAATCTTTTTTATTAGCATCCTCTAGTATCTTCTCTAACGCTGCCATATCTGAATGAGGATATACGGCTCTATCTGCTTTTGTTAACCTTACACCGTCTATTATTGAGCCATGGTTTAATTCATCTGAAACAAGCAAATCACCTTTACCAGCGAGCTGCGGAATCAATCCAGAGTTTGCCGCGAATCCTGTCTGAAAGGTTATAGCATCCTCTGTGTTTTTGAATTTCGCAATTTTTTTGTAGAGTTCTATGTGTATATCCATTGTTCCAGCTATTGACCAGTCAGATCCAGCTCCGGCACCATATTTTTCTATTGCTTTTATTGCAGCTTCCTTTAACCTGGGATCATTTGCTAGGTCGAGATAATTGTTGGATGCAAGCATCAGACAGTCTTTCCCTTCCACCTTCACATGTGGTTGAGAAGGCCCATTTAAACTTCTAATGGTCCATGTAAGCCCCTGCTTTTCCATTTCCTCATATTCTCTTCTCAGAAACTCGGTCATCTCTCTCATTTTATATTCCTCCATTTTTAAATTTCCCCCGTTTTGAAAAGGTAAATAAAGAATAATAGACAGATTATTAAAAGGTTGTGCAAAATAAAAAATCAGAATTAATAAATACTAAGTTGAGATAACAACAATTGAAATCCTTATTTAGGGGGATAAAAATGGCGAAAAGTGAGATGAACAAAATACTTGTCACCGGTGCTACAGGTCAAATAGGATCTGAGCTAACAATTGCACTTCGTGAGAAATATGGAAACAATAATGTTGTAGCAGCGGGACACAGGAGGAAACCAAGTGAAAAATTATTATCAACAGGACCATATGAAACTATAGATGTTAGAGACAGGGAGAGTATAGAGAAGGTAGTGAGAGAGTATGGTATAGATACTATTTATCATATGGCGGCTATACTTTCTGCTACTGGAGAGGAAAAACCTTTATTGTGTTGGGATGTTAATATAAATGGTTTGTATAATATACTTGAGATAGCCAGGGAGCATAATCTAAGAGTATTTCATCCAAGTTCTATCGCTGTTTTTGGTCCCGAGACACCAAAGGAAAACACGCCACAGGATACAATACTCAAACCAAGAACCATGTATGGTATAACCAAGGTTGCTGGAGAACTTTTAGGGGAATACTATGTTAGAAAATTCAATGTTGATGTAAGAGGTATAAGGTATCCAGGTATAATTAGTAGTGAAACACTACCAGGTGGAGGAACAACAGATTTTGCAGTAGAGATATTTTATGAAGCAATAAAGAATAAAAGATACACTTGTTTTGTTAGAGAAGACACAGTATTACCAATGACATATATGCCAGACTGCATAAAGGGAACTATACAGCTGATGGAGGCAGATTTTTCAAAATTAAAGCATCACACAGATTTTAACCTAACCGCGATGAGCTTTTCAGCAAAAGAACTAGCAGATGAAATAAAAAAGCATATCCCAGATTTTGTCTGTGAATACAAGCCGGATTTTAGACAGAAAATAGCAGACTCATGGCCAAAAAGCATAGACGATAGTGCTGCAAGAGAAGAATGGGGATGGAAACCAGATTATGATCTAGAGAAAATGGTAAAGGATATGATAGAAAAATTACAGAAAAAACACGAGGCAGGGCTTATATAATTATTATGTAGCTTCTCTCTGGAATTTTACTACTTTCATAAGTCTATATCCTATCACTACTATCATATATCCTCTTTTTACAAATAGTTCATCTAGTTTTTTATCCCCTGTATCCACTCTTAAAATTGGTGTTGATGCAAGCTTTGAGGGTGTTGCGACCACGATTATGTTTTCAATCCCAATTTTTTTGATTACTTTGGGGCTAAGTTGTTGATTTCCTCTACCCAGTATAAACCCTTGTGCTCCAATCGGACTTATCACAAGTTTAGCTTTCTCATACTCATTCAACAATTCAAGGAGTTGTTTCTCATTTAAATCCTTGCCAACTTGTCTCATACTATATACAGCATCTATGCCTAGAAGGGTTTTATCCACTCCAATTTTCTTGCCTATATGATACAGAGTGCTACCAGAGCCTAGTATGTATAAACTATCGGTGTCTTTTTTCATTTCCTCGATTATATATTCTGCTATTTCATCTTTTATCTCTTCATCTGTAACCTCATGAAACACCGCTTTACCAGATTGAATATACGTTGGTTCTATTAATCCAAGACCGGTTCCATACAATTTTATCTCCCATACACCATTTCTATATTTCTCTTCATCCAAATCAAGTAACTCCACTTCTCCTATCCTCAGCTCATTATCTAAATATCTTTTCAATATCTTTGCAGCTGCATCAGGGTTTATTGCAAATACACCAGAATGCATTTTTACTCCAGCAGGTATACCCAACATAGGTGTTTTTTTGTCAACAACCTCATATATGTCTCTTGCAGTGCCGTCTCCACCGCAAAATAGTATCAGATCCACTCCTGTTTCCAACATTTTCTCACATGCCATCTTGGTATCTCGAGCAGATGTTTTATCAGGATTTTTAGGAGTATAAACGATGTCAAAATCTCTAAAACTACTTTGTCTTAGAATACTCTCCCCCATGAGACCTTCAACAGTGTACCATTTTATCTTGTCATGGTTTAGATTTTTAATTTTAATTAAAGCATCTAGCGCCCTCTGAGGTGCAATAGGTTTCGCACCAAGTTCTATAGCCTTATCTACAACATTATCAGTACCCTTAAGACCTACTCGTCCACCCATTCCTGCAATAGGGTTTACTATAAAACCTATTTTTTTAGGTCGATACATTTTTCATGTAGTATATACACTATTTGTTGATTAATTTTTAGAAAATCTAAAATTTATTTATATAATTAAAAAATAATATAATATAGGGTTATACATAAAATTTAAATAATATATGAGCATTAGTACCAAATGGAGGCAATAAACTATGAAAAAAATTTTAGTGATGTTGGCAATAGGAATATTATTAGGCAGCATTTTTGGGGCTGTTGCTATTGCAAAAGAGAACAAAATAGAAAAAATAGAAAAAGTAAGGTTTTCGATACCTAATATCAAAGAAATAGACTCCTTTGTTGCAGTTGATCTAAAAGAGGCAAACTCTTGGATAAGAGAACCAGGGAAACCACTTCTACCAACATATGTCAAAACATTTAAATTCCCAATAGGAACAAAAATAACCAGTGTAGAATGCACACCAACAAAGGTTAAAAAAGTAGAATTATCCAGCAAGATTGTTCCCGCTCCTCAACCGGTTCAGAGAGCTACCATAAAAGCAACTAAGCAAACAGTTACTCTGAACAAGGAAACATATGAAAGCAACATGCTTTATCCAGATACATGGTACACATATCGTATTGGATGTGGATTAGATGGCAAGGACAGAGTATTCTACCTTACCATAGCAACAAACCCATTGAGATATTCTCCTTCTGAAAACATGTTGTATTATGCCGAGGAAATATCCATAAAAATAACATCTGTACCTTCAAAGAAACCCATTACTTTCCCAGATGAGTATGATCTACTAATAGTTGCTCCTTCTAAATTCACAACTGAGCTACAGAGACTAGTGGATCACAAGGAAAATCTTGGTATCAGGACTAAATTAGTTACAATTGAGGATGTATATTCTAGCACAACAGGAAGAGATGGTGCAGAGAAACTAAAATACTATATCAAGCAGGCTATAGAAGAATGGAACATAAAGTATGTACTACTAGTGGGTGGTAAGAAATCTCTATTATTTGGAGACTGGGGAATGGCAGGACCAGGTCATGAGAATGATAGACTGTGGTATATCCCAGTGAGGTATTCTAATCTAGATGATACCGCAGAGGGAGGATATGTTAGTGATCTCTACTTTGCAGATATCTACAAATATGAGGATGGTACACCAGTGTTTGACGATTGGGATTCAAACGACAATGGCGTATATGCAGAGTGGAAATCTTTCAAAAAAGACATACTGGATCTCTACCCAGATGTGTATGTTGGTAGACTAGCCTGTAGAAACAAGTTCGAAGTTAAGATAATAGTTGACAAGATTATCAACTATGAAAGCAAAAAGGCTGATCCCAGCTGGTTTAACAAAATAATACTAGTCGCAGGTGATACATTCCCAGATGACTATGAGACAACAAAATACTATGAGGGAGAAATAGAGACTTGGCATGGATATCAATACGTATCTGACAAGTTTGAGGCTGTAAAACTCTATACATCTGAAGGAACATTCACTGGTCCCGATGATGTAATCAACACTATAAGCCAAGGATCTGGTTTCTTATATTTTGCAGGTCATGGTAGTCCGACAGCATGGGCATCACATGCACCAGGAAGCCATGAGTGGGTAAATGGTCTAATGGTATACGACATGCCAAAACTTTCCAATGGAGAAAAACTACCGGTTTGCATAGTAGGTGGATGTCACAACAGCGAGTTCAACGTTAGCACCTTTGACTGGTTAAAAAATGAGTGGACATATGGGCCAACACCTGAATGCTGGAGCTGGTGGCTAACCAGAAATCTCAGGGGAGGATCAATAGCCACAATTGGTAATACAGGGTTGGGTTATGGTCTCATTGGAGATTATAATGACAATGACATACCAGACTGTATAGAAGGTTTGGGTGGATGGATAGAATCTCATTTCTTCCAAGTATACGGTGAGCAGGGTAAAGAAATACTAGGTGAAACATGGGGTCAGACGGTAACAGACTATGTTAACACCTTCCCATGCAATAAGGACCAGATTGATAGAAAAACAGTTGAAGAATGGGTTCTCCTGGGAGATCCAACGCTTAAAATCGGCGGATACGAATAGATAGTGTAAAAACCTAGAGACTATCTCTCTTTTTTTTATTTTTTAATATAATTATTGAAATTAACTTAGAATTCTACTTCAAAAATATATGAGGGAAAGGTGTAGATGAATATTCTAATATTTGGTGCTGGGATGATGGGAAAAGCAATAGCCTATGATCTATCCTGCTGCTCAGATTTTGATACTATCACCATTGCAGACAAGGATACACATGCAATTAGCAGCGTCAATAATTTTATCAAAGACAAAAGCATAAACCCGGTGGTTCTCGATGTAGCAAAAAGTAAAAAGGTTAGAGAACTTCTCAGAGAACAGGATATAGCCGTATCAGCTCTTCCATATATGTTTAATTATATGCTTGCTAAAAATGCTATAGAAACAAAAACCCATTTTCTAGATTTGGGGGGAAACAATGATGTTGTTAAAAAAGAAATCTCTTTGGATAAAGAAGCTAGAAAGAGAAATGTATTAGTTATACCTGATTGTGGTCTTGCACCGGGTTTAACATCTATTATAACTAGGGATATTGTAGATAGGATGGAATATATCGATTATGTGAAAATAAGGGTTGGAGGTTTACCTCTTTATCCAAAACCACCTTTAAACTATCAAATTGTTTTTTCACCATATGGGTTGATAAATGAATATGTCGAGGATGCAGTAGTTCTTGATCATGGTGAGGTTAAAAGAAAAAAATCATTAACAGAAATCGAAACAGTAGAGTTTCCTGAACCTTTTGGAAAGATGGAAGCTTTTCTCACCTCTGGGGGATGTTCAACACTCCCATACACCTATAAAGATAGAATAGGTTACCTGGATTATAAAACAATTAGGTATCCAGGGCATTGTGAAAAATTTAAACTACTTGTAGATCTAGGATTAACCAAAAAAGAAAAGATAGATGTGAATGGTAGACCTATCGCACCAGTGGATTTTTTAGCAAAGATTTTACTTAAAAGTTTGCCTAAAAATGAGCCAGATGTTGTTTTACTCAAGGTTTTAAGCAAGGGAGAAGTAAATGAGGAGAAATACAAGATGGAGTATGAGATGATTGATTATTATGATGAGAAAAACAAGATAACAGCAATGATGCGTACAACAGGGTACTCAACATCTATAATTGCTCAAATGATAGAAAGAGAAGATATTATGGATAAAGGTGTTTTAACCCCGGAAAAGGTTGTGCCACCAGATATTATGTTTAATGAATTAAAAAAACGTGGCATAGCTGTTAATAGAAAAATAACTAAAGTCAGATGATTCTAATATTAACAAAAATGTTTTTTCTATTAAATAGTGTTCT